>NZ_JAIUKB010000062.1:0-78638 GCF_020176785.1 Saccharopolyspora sp. 6V
TGATCCCGCCCTCCCGATAATGCAGATCCGTGTGGCACACCCCGCACGCCTGCACCCGCACCACCGCCTCACCCGGACCCGGATCGGGGACGATGATGTCGACGACCTCGACCGGCGCTCCCTTGCCGGTCGCCACGACGGCGCGAACCTCGGACACGTACACCTCCAGGAGTGGGTTTTCCGCCGCCCGAACAGCCGCAGTCGCGCGGCCGCGGGCGCTCTCAAGAACAGGGCCGGACATGCGCATACCGGCATCCCCGGACGATCACGACCATACCCCCCGATCGGCCGTAGCCACCGGGTGCTCGACTGCGGTTCCGTCTGTGAGGGCCCCGCTCGGACCCGCCCCGCTTCGACACGGTGTGTGAACCAACGACTACTGTACGGTGTCGCCGACGGAGGAACGAGGAGCACATCATGGTCGACGCGCAACGCCTGTTGTCCAGGGAGATGGACATCGACCGGCCTTGCGCGGCGAGGATCTACGACGCGTTCCTCGGCGGTGGCCACAACTTCGGCGTGGAACGCGAATTCGCCGAGCGGCTGCAGAGTGCGATGCCCGGCGTCGCCGGGGTGTTCCGGGACAACCGGGCGTTCCTGCGGCGCACCGTGGAGCACCTGCTGGCGCGCGGCGTGCGGCAGTTCCTCGAACTCGGCTCCGGGATACCGACCATCGGGCACGTGCACGAGGTCGCCGCCCGCCGCACCCGCCGGTTCAGCGTGCTGTACGTGGACAACGAGCCGCTCACCGTCGCGCACAGCAGGCCGCTGCTCGACGCCGAACCGCGCGCCGCGATCATCCACGCCGACATCCGCGAACCCGACGCGGTCCTCGGCTCCCGCGACGTCGCGAACCTGATCGACTTCTCCGAGCCGGTCGCGCTGGTGATGTCGGCGGTGCTGCACTTCGTGGAAGACGACGACGATCCGATGCGGCTGGTGCGCGCCTACCAGGACGCGGTGGTGCCCGGCAGCGCGCTCGTGCTCTCCCACCTGTGCGCCAGCGAGGAGCCCGAGCCGATGAACCTGCTGGCGGCGTTCTACGAGGAGACCGCGGACCCGGTGGTGGCGCGCCCCGCCGAGTGGATCACCGAGTGCTTCGGCGCGTTCGCACGGCAGCCGCCCGGCACCTGCTACATCGGCGACTGGCGGCCGGAACCGGACCAGCCGCCGCACCGCCACCCCCGCTACCGCATCCTCCACGGCGGCCTCGCCCGCAAACCCTGATCGAACAAGCACCCCCGGCCCCAAGGCGACGCCTCCGGGTGAGTGGGCCCCCGGCCCACATCCATCGGGTGGGTGGGCCGTTCACCTGGATGCGGGGCGGACGAAGAGGAGCAGGATTCCGGCGGTGATCGCGGCCGCCCCCGCGGCGAGCCACGCCGTGGCGAGACCGGCGTGCTCGCCGAGGAGCCCGAACAGCAGCGGTCCCGCGCTGCCGCCGAAGTAGATGCCGGTCTGGGTGAACGACGTCGCGCTCGCCACCCGATCCGGAGCGATCTTGGCGACGGAGAAGTTCAGCAGCCCCGGCCACGCCCAGCCCGCGCCGAACCCGATGGACACGCCGATCAGGAACAACGTCGTCGACCCCGCCGCCATCAGCGCGTACCCGAGCGAGCCGACGACCAGCATGATCGTGATCACCCGCAGCAGGTTCACCTCCCAGCGGTCGGCGACCACCCCGGCCAGCAGCCGGATCGTCAGCCCGGCCGCCGACGCCAGCGACAGCACCAGTCCCGCGGCCGACGGGCTGAACCCGACGTCCACGGCGGTGGTGGTCACGAACGCGCCCTGCGCGTTGGCGGCGGCCGAACCGAGCCCGCCGGCGATGGCGATCAGCAGCAGCGCCACGAACCGGGATTCCCCGCCCGATCCGGCCGCCGCGGGACGGGTGGAGCGCTCCGCCTGCGGCAGCGAGGGCACGAACGCCGCGGCCAGCAGCCCGGCGATCCCGGCGAACACGAACACCCAGCGCCAGCCGATGGTCAGCGCGATCGCGGGCACCGCCGCCCCGGCGAGCAGCGTGGCGAGCGGGATCGAGGACTGCTTCACGCCGAACCCCGTGCCGCGCCGGTGCGCGGGCACGCCCTGGGTGATCAGCAGGTTCGCCGCGGGCTGCGCCAGCGAATTCGGCAGCCCGGACAGGCACAGCAACACCAGGAGCCAGCCCGCGTCGCGCACCGTCGCGATGCCCAGCAGGCACACCGCGCTGCCCGCGGCGCCCAGGCGCATGCCCAGCCGGGAGCCGATGCGCTCCACCACCCAGCCCATGAAGCGGGAGGCGAGGGCCGCGACGGCGAAGAACGCGGCGGCCGAACCGCCCAGCAGCGCGGCGCCGAACCCGAGTTCCCGCTGCAGCTGGACGCCGAGCCCGCCGACGAGGAACACCGGGAACACACCGACGGTGACGACCGCCGCGACCGAGCTGAGCACCCGGACGGGCCCGACCTGGCGTACCTGCGGGGGACCGCCACCGACCACCGCTGCCGCCATCGGTCCTCCTCCGTTCGTCGGCCGCCACCGGCGGGCAAGCCCGCCACCAGCGTGTGAACCGCGGAACCGTTTAGCAACGCTAACGTGACGCATCCCTCCGGCGCGCCACGCGAATGCGCTCGTCCGCCGTCTTGACGTCGCGCCCGCCACCCGCCACGGTCGATCAGGTGGCCATCGACGGCCACGTGTGGACGCGGACTGGAGGCGGGCCGGGTGGGCGCCGAGTTGAGCGGGATCCCGTCGGCGAACGTGCCCGAGCCCGTGCGGCTCGACGCGGTCGAGCTGTCCTGGTCGATCCGGCAGCGCGAGCTGAGCTGCGTGCAGGTCGCCGAAGCGTTCCTCACCCAGATCGACCGGTTCAACCCGCTGGTCAACGCCATCGTCTCCCGCGCCGACGAGGAAGACGTGCTCGCGCAGGCCCGCGCCCGGGACGCCGAGCTGGACCGCGGCGAGTGCGCCGGGTGGATGCACGGGTTCCCGATCGCGGTGAAGGACCTCAGCGACGCGGCCGGCTTCCCCACCACGCAGGGCTTCCAGCGGCAGGAACCCGCCACGGCGGACGCGCTGTTCGTGCGCCGGATGAAGGAAGCCGGCGCGATCGTCGTGGGCAAGACGAACGTCCCCGAGTTCGGGCTCGGCTCGCACACCTTCAACTCGCTGTTCGGCACCACCACCAACCCGTACGACCTGTCGCGCACCGCCGGGGGCAGCAGCGGCGGCGCCGCGGCGGCGCTGGCGATGCGGATGCTGCCGGTCGCCGACGGCAGCGACTTCATGGGTTCGCTGCGGACGCCCGCCGCGTTCTGCAACGTGCTGTCGCTGCGGCCCGGGTTCGGCCGGGTGCCCACGCCCGGGTTCCTCGGCGAACCGTCCGTGGTGGGGCCGATGGCGCGCACCATCCGGGACCTGGCGATGCTGCTGTCCACGATGGCCGGTCCGGACGAGCGGGCGCCGTTGAGCCTGCCGCAGGACCCGGCGCTGTTCACCGGATCCCCGCGCCGCGACGTCGCGGGCCTGCGCATCGGCTGGGTGGGCGACTTCGACGGCTACCTGCCGACGGAGCCGGGCGTGCTGGAGCTGTGCGCGGACGCGGCACGGCTGTTCGAGCGGCTGGGCTGCGTGGTGGAACCGGCGCCACGGCTGCCCGTCGAGCAGGCGTGGGAGACGTTCCTGCTGTGGCGGCGGTGGATGCTCGGCGAGTCGCTGCACGAGGTGCACCGCTCCCCCACCGCCCGCGCCCGGATGAAACCGGAGGCGCAGTACGAGGTGGACGGCTACCTGGAGCTGGGGGTGCGCGACATCGCTGCGGCGCGCGCCGGCCGGGACGCGTGGCGCGAGTCCGTGTCGGACCTGTTCGACCGCTTCGACTTCCTGCTCGCGCCCAGCACCCAGGTGTTCCCGTTCGACGCGGATCTGCGCTGGCCCGCGGAGATCGACGGCACCGCGATGGACACCTACCACCGGTGGATGGAGGTGTCGGCGCCGTGGACCTTGTCCGGGCATCCGGTGCTGAACCTGCCCGCCGGGTTCAACGACGCGGGATTCCCGACCGGGGTGCAGCTGATCGGCCCCGGGCACGGCGAGTGGCCGCTGCTGCAACTCGGTCACGCCTACGAGCAGGCGAGCGACTGGACGCACACCGTGCTCCCGCCGCCGTTGACCTGACGGGCTGCCCCCTCCACTTCTGCCGCGCGGCACCGCTGCTCCGGTGTTCCGCTCGCACTGCTCCGGTCTTCCGCGATTTCCGGGTGGTGCGGGGGAATTCTCGGGTCCGGGATGGCGCCGGGCCGATGATCAGTGCGAACGTCCGTTCCGCGGTCCTCCCGGCGGCGCGCACGTCGCAATTTCTCACGAACTCGGCGCTTGTTTGATATCTGCGGCGGGGTTCGCCGACCGGGCGCGAACGTGTGCAAGGCTGCACCCGTCAGGTCGGTTTTTCGGGAAGGTGACAAGTTGGGTACCGAGGTTTTCTCCCTCCAGGACAAAGTGGCGCTGGTGACCGGTGCCGGGCAGGGAATCGGTCTGGAGATCGCGAAGGCGCTGCGGTCGGCGGGAGCCCACGTGGTGATCGGCGAGATCAACCCGGAGACCGGCAAGGCGGCCGCCGAGCAGGTCGAGGGCGATTTCCTCCCGCTCGACGTGACGGACTCGGCCGCGGTGGCCGACGGGGTGGCCCGGATCGTGGCCGACCACGGTCGCATCGACGTGTCCGTGCACAACGCGGGCATGGTGCGCAACGAGCCCGCCGAGGAGATGAGCGACGAGTCCTGGCGCCGCGTCGTCGGGTTGAACCTGGACGGGGTGTTCTACTGCTCCCGCGAGGTCGGCAAGCAGATGCTCGCCCAGGGGGCCGGCTCGATCATCAACATCGCCTCGATGTCGGGCATGATCTCGAACCACCCGCAGCCGCAGGTCTCGTACAACGCGTCCAAGGCCGGCGTCATCATGCTGACCAAGTCGCTCGCCGGTGAGTGGGCTCGCCGCGGCGTCCGGGTCAACTCGATCTCGCCGGGCTACACCGGGACCGACCTGCTGCTGGGCGTGCAGAACACCCAGCCGGAGTGGTTCAACGGCTGGATGGAGCAGACCCCGATGGGCCGCGCCGGTCGTCCGGAGGAGCTGGGCCCGGTCGCGGTGTTCCTCGCGTCCGAGGCCAGCAGCTTCGTCACCGGCAGCAACGTCGTCGCCGACGGCGGCTTCACCATCTGGTGAGCCGGCCTGGCTGATCCCCGGCCGGTCCTGATCACCCGTCACGACCGGCCGGGACGCCACTACCGGAACGCGTTGCTCCCGGTGAGCGCTTGGCCGATGGTCAGGGCGTGCATCTCGCCGGTTCCCTCGTAGGTGAGCACCGATTCCAGGTTCGTCATGTGCCGGATCACCGGGTACTCCAGGGAGATCCCGTTGGCGCCGAGCACGGTGCGCGCGGAACGGGCGACCTCCAGCGCGCCGCGCACGTTGTCGAGCTTGCCGAAGCTGACCTGCTGCGGCAGCAGGGTTCCGGCGTCCTTGCGCTTGCCGAGGTGCAGCGCGAGCAGCCGCGCGTTCTGCACCCGCACCGCCATGTCGGCGAGCTTCTGCTGGGTGAGCTGGAACCCGGCGATGGGCTTGCCGAACTGCTCCCGGCCGCGCGCGTAGTCCAGCGCGGTCTCCAGGCAGTCGCGAGCCGCGCCGGTGGCGCCCCAGACGATGCCGTAGCGGGCTTCGTTCAGGCAGCTCAACGGCCCGCGCAGGCCCACGGCTCCGGGCAGTGCCGCGGAATCCGGCAGGCGCACCTCGTCGAGCACCAGCTCGCTGGTCACCGAGGCGCGCAGCGACAGCTTCTTCTTCAGCTCCGGTGCGGCGAATCCCGGGGTATCGGTGGGGACGACGAAGCCGCGCACGCCCTCCTCGGTCTGCGCCCACACCACGGCGACGTCGGCGATGCTGCCGTTGGTGATCCACATCTTGCGGCCGTCGAGGACCCAGTCCGAACCGTCCCGCCGGGCTCGGGTGGTCATCGACGCCGGGTCCGAGCCGTGGTCGGGTTCGGTGAGCCCGAAGCAGCCGATGGCCTCGCCCGCGGCCATCTTCGGCAGCCACTGCTGCTTGTGCTCCTCGGAGCCCCAGCGCCAGATGCCGTACATCGCGAGCGAGCCCTGCACCGACACCAGCGAGCGCAGCCCGGAGTCGGCGGCCTCCAGCTCCTCGCACGCCACGCCGTAGTCGACGGCGGAGGCGCCCGCGCACCCGTAGCCCTCCAGGTGCATGCCGAGCACGCCGAGCTTGCCCAGCTCGCGGGCGAGTTCGCGCGCCTGCGGGAACTCGCCGCGTTCGAACCAGTCCGCGACGTGCGGCCGCACCAGGTCCCGGCACAAGGCCCGCACGCTGTCGCGCAGCGCGAGCTGCTCGGTGGTCAGCTCGGCGTCGATGCCCAGCGGATCGCGGGGATCGAAGTCGGGTTTGGCGCTCATCGGTGGCCTCCTCGGGCTGGGTCGTCGGACAGCGGTGGCAACGGGCTCGGGTCCGCGGCGAGCCAGCCGCGCACCTCGTCGGTGTGTTCGCCGAGCTGCGGCGGGGCGAGCGGGTCGGCGACGTCGAGGTCGGAGAACTCGATCGGCATCCGGGCCTGGGCCACGCCCCCGTCGCCGGGGTCGACCACCGGCCGCAGACCGAGCGATTCGGCGTAGTGCACCGCGTGCGAGAGGTCGTTGACCTGGCCGCAGGCGATGCCGGCCCGGTGCAGCCGGTCCTGCCAGTCGCCGGCCCGCCGGGCGCCGAGCACGTTCTCCAGGCGCCGCACCAGTTCCGCCCGGTTCGCGACGCGTTCGGCGTTCGCGGCGAACCTCGGGTCGTCGGCCATCCCGATCAGGCCGAGCGCCTCGGTGAACCGGCGGAACTGCGCGTCGTTGCCGACGGCCACGGCGAGCAGCCCGTCCTCGCAGCGCAGCGTCTCGTAGGGGGCGATGCTGGGGTGCCGGTTGCCCATCCGCTCGGGCGCGATGCCGGTGGTGAGCAGGCCGCTCATCTGGTTGACCAGGGCGGCGAGCAGGCTGGAGAGCAGGTTGACCTCGACGTGCTGCCCCAGCCCGGTGGCGTCCCGCTGCCGCAGCGCGGCGAGGATGCCGAGCGCGAGGTCCTTGCCGGTGAGCACGTCGACGACGGCGACCCCGACCTTGGTCGGCGGCCCGTCCGGTGCGCCGGTGATGCTCATCAGCCCGCCGACGGCCTGCACCACGAAGTCGTAGCCGGGCAGGTCGGCGCCGGGCCCGCTGCCGAAGCCGGAGACGGAGGCGTAGATCAGCGCGGGGTTGAGCTCGCGCGCGCCGTCGGGATCGAGCCCGCAGCGCGCCAGCACGCCGGGCCGGAAGTTCTCCACCAGCACGTCGGCGCGCCGCACGAGCGCCCGGGCCGCGTCCCGGTCCTGCTCGTCGTCGAAGTCGAGCACCACGCTGCGCTTGCTGCGGTTGACCGATTCGAAGTAGGCGGAGCCGCGGTCTGTCCACGGTGGACCCCAGCCGCGGGTGTCGTCGCCGGTGCCGGGCCGTTCCACCTTGATCACGGTGGCGCCGAGGTCGGCCAGCGACATGGTCGCGTACGGACCGGCCAGCACCCGGCTGAAGTCCGCCACCACGATGTAGTCCAGCGGCAGTGCCCGCCCGATCACCGACCCACCCTTCCGGTTCCAGGCCCGTTCGGGCCGGGGAAAACCGCGCAGCGATCCGGAAATCCCCGCACGACGGCCCCGGCCGGACCCGTCCCGCGGTCCGCGCGGAACACCGGAGTCCGGCACCTGGGACGCGCGGCGAGCCGCCTTGCGCTCTTCCCGGATTGGATCCAATATACAGTGATCGGATGCCGGGTCAACACGGTTCGCGCCTCTCGAACGAGTGATCGCGTGCCCGGCGCCAGGGGACCATCCGCGCACGAGCGACCGGCGGGAGCCGATGCCAGCAGACCCGAACCCGCGACCGCCGACGCCGCCCGACCTGCGCTGGCACGACCTGGGCGGGAACGACCGGCCACCGACCACGCAGGCGTTCGTGCTGGACGCGCTGCGCCGGGCCATCACCACCGGCTCGCTGGCCCCGGGCAGACCGATCCGGCAGGACTCGATCGCCCACGAGCTGGGCGTCAGCCGCGTCCCGCTGCGGGAGGCGTTGAAGACGTTGGAGGCCGAAGGCCAGGTGGTCTACCGGCCGCACCGGGGCTACGCGGTCGCCGAGCTGTCGCTGGACGACCTGCTGGAGGTGTACCGGCTGCGCGCGCTGCTGGAATCGGAGGCGGCGGGGGTCGCGGCCGGCCGCTTCGCGGAGGCGGACCTGCAGCGGATCGAGGAGGCGGCGCGGGACGTGGAACGCGCGGCCGAGGCGGGCGACCTGGTCGGCATGATCACGGCGAACCGGCGGTTCCACTTCGCGCTGCTGGAACCGTGCGGGCTGCCGCGACTGCTGCGGATCGTGCGCACGCTGTGGGACGCGACGGACGCCTACCGGGCGGTCTACTACAACGAGGGCGCGAACCGGGAGCGGGTCCGCGCCGAGCACGAGGCGATCGTGCGCGCGGCCACCGCGGGCGACGCCGAACGCCTGGTGGCCCTGCTCGACGCCCACCGCGACCACGCCGTCGCAGCACTCCGCAACACCATCAACTGACCGGCGAGAGCCGCTGGTTCCTCTTGCCAGCGCGAAGCGCTGAACGGCGACCACGCACGCAACCGGCACCGCCGCGGGTTCTCAGCGGGATTCTCGCGAGGACGGCGTTTTCTCCTGTGGCGGCGGCCACCGGTGAGAACGATCCCGCAGCGAGAATCCCGCTGAGGCTCCGCCACCCCACCCCTCGGCGGCGGCGACCGCTCAGGAGGAGTACTCGTAAAATCCGCGGCCGGACTTCTTGCCGTAGTGGCCCGCGTCCACCATCCGCTGCAGCAGCGGCGGCGCGGCGTACAGCTGCTCCTTGTACTCGTCGTACATCGAGTCGGCGATGGCCTTGAGCGTGTCGAGGCCGACCAGGTCGGCCAGCGCCAGCGGCCCCATCGGGTGGGCGCAGCCCAGCACCATGCCGTTGTCGATGTCCTCGGCCGCGGCCACGCCGCTCTCGAACATCCGGACCGCGGAGAGCAAGTACGGCACCAGCAGTGCGTTCACCACGAACCCGGAGCGGTCCTGGGCGCGGATGGTCTGCTTGCCGAGCCCGTCGGTGGCGAACTCGGCGGCGCGCCGCACGGTCTCCTCGGAGGTCACCAGGGAGGGCACCAGCTCGACGAGCTTGAGCACCGGCACCGGGTTGAAGAAGTGCACCCCGATGACCTGCGCGGGCCGCGAGGTGGCGGCGGCGAGCTTGGCGATCGGGATGGAGGAGGTGTTGGAGGCGAGGATCGCGTCCGGGTCGGTGAGCACCCGGTCGAGTTCGGCGAACACCCCGGTCTTGAGCTGCTCGTTCTCCGCGATGGCCTCGATGACCAGCTGGCGGTCGGCGAGCTCGCCGAGCTCGGTGGTGAACCGGAGGCGCCCGAGTGCGGCGTCCCGGTCGGCGTCGGCGAGCTTGCCGCGGCCGACGGCGCGGTCCAGGGACTTGGTGATGCGGGCCCGGCCCGCTTCGGCGGCCTGCTCGCCGACCTCCGAGACGACGACGTCCAGCCCGCTGCGGGCGCTGACCTCGGCGATGCCCGCCCCCATGAGCCCGGAGCCCATCACGCCTACGCGTTCGATTCCCGTCACCACACCGATCCTTCCGTCCGACTTCGTCGTCGGGTCGCGCTCGACCGACGCGGCGATGATGCCAAAGCGGGCGGTTACCTACGGGTACAAGGTGCTGTAGGACACGGCGGGAGCGATCGGCGGAGCGGTCTTGCTCGACGCCGGTCCCGCCGGGAGGCGCGTGGCTCGCCGGTGCGGGACCGGCTCGAAGAAGTCGGGCCGCAGTTCCCGACCCGACTCCTCCACTCCCCGACTCGCACCCTGACCCCCCAGGGTTCCGTCATCGTATATCAACAGCGGTGGACAGATCCACTCCCATCGACCACCGGTGTGGACGAGATCGTCATGACATCGGCGGTGTCGCGGAGATCGCGACCCCTTACAGTCGAGACGTGCCCCACCCATCCGACTCCGCCGGCACCGGCGCCACCGACGTCCCCGAGGACCAGGTCTCGGGGAGCTCCATCAGCGTGCACGTGTTCGCCGAGCGGCTGACCGAACTGCTGGCGGCGCAGCCCGACCCGGAGACCGGGAAGCCCTACGGCAGCGAGCGGATGGCGGGGTTGCTGACCGCGCGCGGCGTGCGGATGTCCGGCACGCACATGTGGCACCTGCGCACCGGCCGCGCGGTCCCGCGGCTCACCGAGGTGGTCGCGTTCGCCGAGTTCTTCGGCGTGGGCCTGGACTTCTTCGACCCGGCGATCGCACCGGAGCTGCTGGCGCAGTGGCGGCTGGCCGGGCAGCTGCGCAGCCACGGCGTCGAGGAGGTCGCGCTGCGCCAGCTCACCGACCAGTTCCCGGAGCAGGACCGGCAGCACGTGGCGGACGCGATCCTCGGGGTGCTGCACGGTTTCAAGGCGCTGCGCGCCGCGGACCAGCAGCCGGAGCAGCGGTGAGGCTGCTGGTGTGGGACGGGGGCCCGGACCGGAGTTCGCGCTGGTTGCTGCGGCGACGCAGCGGGAAGCGGCTGGACGCGCTCGGCCTGCCGCGCCGGTTCACCGCCCAGCAGCTGCTGGAACGGGCGCGGGAGCACCTGGGCCGGGACATCTACTTCGCGGCCGTGGAGCTGCCGCCGCGCGCACCGAGCGGGCTGGCGCTGCTGCCGGAGGGCTGCGTGATCATCATCGCGGACGCGCGCACCACCCGCTGGCACCGCTGGCACATCTGGTTGCATGAGCTGATGCACCTGCTGTGGGGCCACGTGGGCCGCCCGCTGTCGGATCCGGCGCCGGCGCTGCGCTCCCTGTTCGGCGAGCTGCCGCCGGAGGTGCTGGACCGGGTGCTGACCCGCACCGGCTGCTCGGCGCAGGAGGAGGCCGCGGCGGAGATGATGGCGTCGGTGGCGATGCGCCGGATCAGCTCGTGGGAATCGCCGCAGGCGCAGCAGGTTCCCGACGAGGCGCGGGAGATCCTGCGCCGCTTCCAGTCGACCCTCGGGTGATCGGGTGTTCGCCGTCCTCTACCCGCTGGCGCTGCTGCTGCAGCTGAGCGCGTTCGCGTGGAAGCTGCGCGATTTCCTGCGCGATCCGCGGGATCCGCGGCTGGGTGCGATCACGCTGGCGCTGCTGTTCGTGGCGTGCGGGTTCAACTTCGCGATCCCCGGGGTGTACCTGGCGGTCGGCGCGGCGTCGGGGGTGCCGAACCTGTCGACGCTGGCGGTGTACTCCTCGATCGTGCTGTGCACCGCCTCGTTGCAGGTGTGCTCGGTGAACCTGGCGCGGCCGCGGGAGGAGGCGCAGCCCGCGGGCCGGGTGCTGGTGCTGGGCACGGTGGCGGCGCTGCTGGTGATGGCGGGGGCGTTCGCGCTGGCGCCGGTGCACGACGAGCCGCACGTGCTGGACTTCGACGCGCACTACTCGGGCGTGCCCGCCGTGGTGCTGTTCCTGGCGGTGTACCTGGGCGCGTACTCGCTGGGGCTGGTGCGCAGCGCGCTGATCTGCCTGCGGATCCGGCCGCACGCGCGGGAGCGGTGGCTGCGGTGGGGCGTGTCGCTGGTGCCGGTGGGCGTGGTGTTCGGCCTGGGCTACTCGGTGCTGAAGGTGGTCGCGGTGGCGGCGACCTGGCTCGGCGCGGACCTGGACGTGGTGAGCACGGTGGTGGCGCCGCTGAGCGCGACGGCCGGGGCGAGCGTGATGGCGGTGGGGTACGTGCTGCCGTCGGTGCCGCGGTTGCTGCGGCGGTGGCGGGCGCGCCGCTACCTGCGTCCGCTGCTGGAGGCGCTGCGGCCGCTGGATCCGGAGCTGGTGCGCAACACGCGGCTGGAGTCGGCGGAGTACCGCTGGCTGATCGCCACCGACGACCTGCTGCGCGAGCTGCGGCCCTACCTGGACCCGGCGGTGGTGCCGGTGGCCGAGCGGCACGCGGACCGCGCGGGCCTCACCGGGGAGCAGCGGGCGGCGACGGTCGAGGCGGCCCGGATCGCGGCCGGGTTGCGCGCGCACGCGGCCGGGCGGCGCCCCGGTTCGGGCAGCGACATGATCCGCGAGGAGTCCGGGATGGACGGTTCGGCGGCGGCGGTGTGGCGGTTCCCGGAGCAGGACCCGCACCGCGACTTGGCGGAGGAGTCGCACTGGTCGTGCCTGATCGGCAAGGCGTTCCAGGAACCGCACCCGGTGGTGCGGGAGGTGCTGGCGGAGCTGGACGGGGACCGGAGCCCGGCGCCGTGACCGATCCGTTCACCGCGCCCGATCCGTTCGCGGCGCTGGCGGCGCTGCGCGCGGCCGGCCCGGTGCACCGGGTGTCCACTCCGGACGGTCCGGGCGCGTGGCTGGTGACCCGGTACGCGGAGGTGCGGGCGGCGCTGGGCGATCAGCGGCTGGCGCTGGACCGGTCGCGCTCGCACGGCGGGGACTACGCGGGGTTCGACCTGCCGCCGCAGCTGGACGCGCACCTGCTCAACAGCGATCCGCCGCGGCACACCCGGTTGCGGCGGCAGATCGCGCCGAGCTTCACCGCGCAGCGGGTGCGGGAGCTGGCGCCGCAGTTGCGGGAAGTCGCCGAGCGGCTGGCGGCGGCGCTGCCGGACGAGGTGGACCTGGTCGCGGAGTTCGCGGTCCCGCTGCCGGTGCGGGTGATCGCGGAGCTGCTGCCGCTGCCGGAGCAGGCGCGCGCGGAGTTCACCGGCTGGGCGGATTCGCTGCTGCGCCACTCCCCCGGCGCGGAACCGCGGGCGCGGGACACGATGCGGGACATGCGCCGGATCATCGGCGGCGCGCTGGGGTCGACTCCCCCGGCGGAGTCGTTGCTGGCGGGGCTGCTGGCGGCCCGCGCCGGTGGCCGCCTGGACGACGACGAGCTCACCAGCATGGTGTTCTACCTGCTGTTCGTCTGGTACGAGATCATGGTGCACGCGGTGTCCTCGGCGGTGCTGCGGCTGCTGGGCGCGGAACTTACGCTGCTCGATCCCGGCGTGGAGGAGGTGCTGCGGTTCCACCCGCCGCAGCTGCTGGCGGCGCCGCGCTACCCGCTGTCGGATCTGGAGATCGGCGGGGTGCCGGTGCGCGCCGGGGACACGCTGCTGCTGTCGCTGGCGTCGGCGAACCGGGACGAGCGGGTGTTCGCGGACGCGGCGGTGTTCCGCCCGGAGCGCTCGCCGAACCCGCACCTGAGCCTGGGCCACGGCATCCACTCGTGCCCGGCGTCGGCGTTGACGAGGGTGATCGCGGCGAGCGCGGTGCGAGCGCTGCGGGCGCGGCGGCCGGAGTTGTCGCTGGCGGCTCCCGCGGAATCCGCGGCGTGGCGCGGGAACTTCCGGCACCGGGGCCCGGCGGAACTGGTGGCGCGAGTGCGCCGCTGACGCGGGTCGCCCTCCCCGCCTGCTTCAACGCATAGCGCACCCCGGGGCTTGTGGCAAGACCCCGGCACCCCCGCACACTGTGCCCCTCAACTGGGAAGACGGGGGTTTCGATGATCGACGTCATCGTGGTCGGCGGGGGTCCGGCGGGCTTGTTGCTGGCGGCGGAGCTGCGGCTGCGCGGGGTGCGCGCGGTGCTGCTGGAGCGGCACGCGGAGCCGGCGGGGGAGGCTCGGGCCCTGGGCCTGCACGCGCGCAGCGCGGAGGTGCTGGACCAGCGCGGGATGCTGGAGCCGTTCCTCGCGCACGGCGAGCGGGTCACGGCGGGCGGTTTCTTCGCGGGCGTCGGCCCCCGGTGGCCGGCGGGCCTGGACACCGCGCACCCGTACGTGCTGGCGATCCCGCAGGACGTGACGGAGCGCCTGCTCGCCGAGCACGCCGAGCAGGTGGGCGTGGACTTCCGGCGCGGCCGCGAGCTGGTGGGCCTGGGGCAGGACGCGGCGGGCGTCACCGCCGAGCTCGCGGACGGCGCGGAGCTCCGCGCGCGCTACCTGGTGGGTTGCGACGGCGGCCGCAGCACCGTGCGCAAGCTGCTCGGCATCGGCTTCCCCGGGGAGCCGTCCCGGGTGGAGACGCTGGTGGCCGAGTGCGAGCTGACGGCCGCGCCGGAGGAGCTGGCGGCAACGATCGCGCGGGTGCGCCGGACCGAGTTCCGGTTCGGCGCCATCCCGCGCGGCGCGGGCCTGCACCGGGTGATCGTGCCGTCCGGGGGCGTGGCGG
This sequence comes from Saccharopolyspora sp. 6V, assembly GCF_020176785.1. NCBI lineage: Bacteria > Bacillati > Actinomycetota > Actinomycetes > Pseudonocardiales > Pseudonocardiaceae > Saccharopolyspora > Saccharopolyspora sp. 6V. The sequence continues at coordinate 14,245 of NZ_JAIUKB010000062.1, forward strand.
CGGACCGGTCGGTGCCGCCGACGATGGCCGAGCTGCGGGAGCGGTTGCGCGCGGTCGCGGGCACCGATTTCGGGGCGCACTCGCCGCGGTCGCTGTCCCGCTTCGGCGACGGCACGCGGTTCGCCGAGCGGTACCGCGACGGCCGGGTGCTGCTGGCGGGCGATGCGGCGCACGTGCATCCGCCGACGGGCGGGATGGGCATGAACACCGGCCTGCAGGACGCGTTCAACCTGGGTTGGAAGCTGGCGGCCGCGGTGGGCGGCCGAGCTCCGGAGGGCTTGCTGGACAGCTACGAGGCGGAGCGGCGCCCAGTGGCCGCCGAGGTGCTGGAGCTGTCCCGCGCGCAGACGGAGCTGCTGCTGCCGGAGCCGGGCCCGCGAGCCGTCCGGAAGGTCCTCGCGGACCTGATCGAGTTCGAGGAGGTGAACCGGTACCTGATCGAGAAGGTCACGGCGATCGGCATCCGCTACGACTTCGGCGATTCCGCCGCGGGGCGAGGAGAACGCGCAGCCGCGGGCGGGCACCCGTCGGTGGGCGGGCGGTTGCGCGACGTCGAGCTGGGGCGGGGCCGGTTGTACCGGCTGCTGCACGGCGGGCGCGGACTGCTGCTGGACCAGACCGGCGAGTTCTCCGCGGCCGGCTGGGCGGATCGGGTCGACCACGTCGTGGACGTGAGCGAGGAGCTGGACGTGCCCGCGCTGCTGCTGCGCCCGGACGGCCACGTCGCGTGGGCGGGCGAGGATCGGGCTGCCCTGCGCGCGGCCCTCGGCCGCTGGTTCGGCGTCCCGGCCTGATGGGGTTCGGGTGCCGCGGCGGGGCCGGTACCCCGGTCCGATGGGTTCGCCCCGGCGCGTTCACCCTCGGGGCTGGCAGTGCGGGCAGTGGTAGGTGGTCCGCCCGGCGGTGGTGGTGCGGGCGAGTCCGGTGCCGCAGCGCGGGCAGTGCGGGTCGGGTTCGTCGCGGTGCCCGGTGAGCCAGCTCGGCCGGTCCGGCACGTGCCCGACCTTCGCGGACCCGCGCAGCACCGCGTGCGCGCGGCGGCTGAGCCGGTCCAGTTCGCCCCGGTCGAGGTCGCCGGTGCCGCGGGCGGGGTGCAACCGCGCCTGCCACAGCGCCTCGTCGACGGTGAGATTTCCCAGTCCGCACAGCACTTCCTGGTCCATCAGCGCGGATTTGAGCCCGCGCCGGCGCCGGGTGAGCTGCCGCCGGTAGTCGGCGGCGGTGGCGGCGAGCGCATCGGGGCCGAGGTCGCCGAGCAGCGCGTCGAGGTCCTCGCGGTCTCGGGCGAGGTGCAGCCCGGTGAGCTTGCGCATGTCCCGGTACCGCAGCTGCCCGTCGTCGAGGTCCAGCAGCACGCGGTCGTGCCGGTGCACCTCGTCGCCGGGTTCGCACCGCAGCAGTCGCCCGGTCATGCCGAAGTGCAGCAGCACCTGCGGGAACTCGTCCCCCAGCGGGAGCGCGAGCCACTTGCCGAGCCGCCACGGCGTGCCGAGCCGCTGCCCGCGCAGCGCGTCCCGGAACTCGCCGGTCCGCACCCCGCGCAGCACCTGCGCGTCGCGCACCTCGACGTCCCGCACGACCAGCCCCGCCGCCCGCTCCGCGACCCGGCGGAACCCCTCCACATCAGGCAGTTCCGGCACCACCCCGGACTACCCCCCACCACCCGCCGCACACCTCGGGTCAGGGGTGGGTGGTGAACCAGGTGGTGGTGGCTCGGGCCACTTCGGCGAGGGCACCGGGTTCTTCGAAGAGATGGGTGGCGCCGGGGACGACCTGGAGTTCGTGCTCGGCGGAGAGGTGGCCTGCGGTGCGCCGGTTGAGTTCGAGGACTTCCGGGTCGCTGCCGCCGACCAGCAGCAGGGTGGGGGCGCGCACCTGGTCGAGCGGTTCGGTGGTGAGGTCGGGCCGCCCGCCGCGGGACACCACCGCGCGCACCGAGTCCGGCCGGCGCGCGGCGGCTCCGAGGGCGGCGGCGGCACCGGTGCTGGCACCGAACAGGCTCAGCGGGCCGCGCCACCAGTCGAGCACGCCGAGGACGCGCACGGTGAGCAGCGGGATGTTGAACCGCTGCTGGCCGTGCGCGTCGCGTTCGCACTCGTCGTCGGTGAGCAGGTCCAGCAGCAGGGTGCCGAGCCCGGCCTCCTGCAACCGGGCCGCCACCCACCGGTTGCGCTCGCTGTGCCGCGAGGAGCCGCTGCCGTGCGCGAACACCACCAGCGGTGAATCCGGTTGCGGCAGCACCAGGTCCGCGGCGAGCGCACCGCTGCCGTGCGCGGCCGGGACGGCGACCTGCTCAGGCTCCGCCATCCTGCACCCGTTCGGCGTTCTCCTCCGGGGAGGCGTTGCGGGCGGGGGCCGCGGAACCTTCGTTGGTCACCGCGGACAGGCCGGTGTCCTCGACCTCCTCGCCTTCGACGACGGCGCCGGTGCCGGTGGACCGCTCGGCCTGCTCGGCGACCTGCTCGCCGCTGACCCCGTCGGCGACCTCCTCCGCCGCCTGCTCGTCGACGGTGTCGTCGAGCTCGTGCAGGCGGGTCTCGGCGAGCGGTTTGCCCACCTCGTCGTCCGGGTCGGGGCGTTCCTCGGCGAGCCGTTCGTCGATGGTCTCGCCTTCCCGCTGCTCGCGGGGCGTGGGCCGGTCCACGACGTCCCGCGACCAGTGCTCGGGCGGTTCGACACCCTCTTCCAAGGGGTCCACGCCCAGTTCGTCCTCGTCGAGATCGCCCGCGGATTGCAGCTCGGCCGGGTCCTGCGGGTCTGCGGGATCGGGGCCGACCTCGTCAGCCGAGGGCGTCTCGGCGTCCAGCGGGTCCGACATCGTGCGCGTCTCCGTTCCTCGTGCGGACAAAGCACTTCCGCACCACGGCTACCCGCACGCGCGCCGCTCAATCCCCCGATGGGGTCACGCGGAGGTGGTGATGCTCCGCAGGAACGCGCGCCAGTGCTCGCGGGGGACGACGAGGGTGCCGCCGGCGCGGTCCTTGGTATCCCGCACGCCGACCACCGAGGCCGTCATCGCCACCTCGACGCAGCCTTGGGAACTCGTCGAATAGCTCGCCTTGCGCCAAGAGGATTCCGCGAACCGCTGCATGATCCTCATCGTAGCGACTGGAGCACCGTCCCGATCAGCGCTTCGGATTCGGTCCGATCCACGGATCGTTCCAGTGCTTCGGCGAACGAGAGGCAGTACTGGTGCACCCGGACCTCGGTGTCGATCAAGCCGAGCGAGGTCACCGTCTCCTGCCACGCCAATCGGCCGAGCCTCGCGCTGGGGAAGGTGAGCAGGTGGAACGTAGATCCGCCCATAGCTCCGTAGCTACCGGCGGTGAACGGGATGATCCGGACTTCCAAGGTGTCCGCGAACCGATCGATCAGATCGAGCAGATGTTCCAGCTGCTCCGCGAGGACGTCCACTCCACCCACCTGCTGCCGCAACGAGCCTTCGGTCATGACCACCGTGGCCCGCAGCGGATCCGCTCCGCTCATCCGCCGTTGACGACGCATCCGGGCTTCGACCCGTCGCTCGATCTCCGAGCCGCGCAGGTTGGCGCGGTCACCGGCGTGGATCGCTCGGGCGTAGTCCTCGGTCTGCAACAGCCCGGAGATCGCACCGCTCTCGTAGCTGCGCACTTCCTCCGCCCCGTGCTCGAACCCGAAGTAGCGGAGGAGTTCCGGGGCGAACAGCCCGCTGTAGCGGGACCACCAGCCGCGACCGTCCGAGGCCTTGCGCAGTTCCACCAGCTCACCGGCCTCGTCGGCGTCGAGCAGGTAGGTCCCGATGAGGGTCGTCAGCTTCTCCTCGGCGATCTTGCGGCGCCCGTGCTCGATGTTGCTCAGGTAGTTCTGCGTGACGCCGATCGACTCCGCGGCCTCGGTGCCGGTGAGGTCCACCTGTTCGCGGGCTTCCTTGAGCCGCACGCCCAGTTCCCAGGCTGCGACCAGTGGTGATGCGGGCGCCATCTCGTTCCTCCGCTGACTCCGGCTGCGTGGTCCCCAGGTCTACCAGATCGATCAGAACCCATTCGAGTGATGCCGTAAGAAATATTTCTAAGCTAGATTCTGGATCAGCGGCGGCCCCGCGCCTCCCCGACCCCCGGCGGGGCCGCCGCACCCCCGATGACGACGAAGGAGGACGACGTGGGATCGCAAGTGGTGTTCGGTTCCCGCTGGCCCGTCGCCGTACTGGCGGCCCGTCGACGGCGTGCGGCACGCGGTGGACTCCGCGGAACGCCCGCACCCGGGGCAGCGGCGGACCGCGTTGTGCGGTGTCGCGCTCACCATCGCGAAGGCGAGCGACGAGCAGTGGCTCGCGCCCACCTGCGCGGCCTGCTGGGACGTGGCCCGCGCGCTGCGGGACGCCGCGCAGCGCGGGATCAGCGCACCGCACCCGCCGTGACGCCGCGGACCAGATGGCGTTGCAGCAGCAGGAACCCGGCCACGACCGGCAGGCTCACCACCAGCGACGCGGCCATCACCTCGTTCCAGTGCACCGACGACTCCGCGGCGTACTCCCGCAGCCCGACCGCCAGCGTCCGCGAACCCGAGCTCGTCAGGATCGACGCGAACAACGCCTCCCCCCACGCCGTCATGAACGCGTACATCACCACCGCCGCGATCCCCGGCCGCGCCGCGGGCAGCACCACCCGCAGCAGCGCCCCCAGCGGTCCGGTGCCGTCGAGCAGCGCCGCCTCGTCGAGCTCCACCGGCACCGCGTCGAAGCACCCCACCAGCAGCCAGATCGAGAACGGCAGCGAGAACGTCAAGTAGGTGACGACCAGGCCGAACAGGTTGCCCTGCAACAGGATTCCGGTGACCCGCCCGATCGACGCGTAGAGCAGGAACAGCGGCAGCAGGAACAGGATCCCCGGCATCGCCTGCGTGGACAGCACCACCGCGCGGAACAGCTCCCGGCCGCGGAAGCGGAACCGGCTCACCGCGTAGGCGGCGAACACCGCGACCAGCACCGACACCGCCGCCGATGCGGACGCCACCACGGCGCTGTTCGCGAAGTACCGCGCCAGGTCCACCGTGGACCACATGGTGCGGAACGCGTCCAGCGACACCGCGGACGGCCACCACGAGAACCCGTCCCGCCCGCCCGGACGCGACCCCAGCGCCGTCGTCACCACCACGTGCAGGGGCAGCACCACGAACGCCCCCAGCGCGCCCAGCCCGGCCACCCGCAGCAGCCGGACCCGGCGCGGCTCACGCCGCACGACGCCCCCGCAAGCGCGCCACCAGCAGCGGGACCGCCACCAGCAGCAGCAGGAATCCCAGCAGCAGCGCGGACATCGCCGCGGCCGACCCGAAGTTCCAGGTGCGGAACGCGCTCTCGTGCACGTGCACCGACAGCAGGCCCGCCGCCGCCGGAACCGACTCGCCGAACAGCACGTGCGGCACGGTGAACTCGGTGAACGACCACAGGAACAGCACGAGCACCAGCACCCGCGACACCGGCCGCAGCAGCGGCAGCGTGATCGAACGGAGCCGCCGCACCGGGCCCGCGCCGTCCACCTCGGCCGCCTCGTGCACCTCCGGCGGGATCGACCGCAGGCCCGCCAGCAGCACCAGCAGCGCGAACGGCCACAGCCGCCACACCTCCACCACCACCAGGCTCGCGAACGCGTTCGGCCCCAGCAGCCAGAACTCGCCGCCGCCCAGCCCGGCCGCGCGCAGCACCGAGTTCCACGCGCCGTCGCCCCGGTCCAGCACGAAGCGCCACACCAGCGCCACCGCGTACACGGGCAGCGCGTACGGCACCAGGAACAACCCGCGCAGCAGGAACCGGCCGCGGAACGGGCGCTGCAGCAGCACCGCCCCCGCCAGCCCCAGCCCGAACGACAGCACCACCACCAGCAGCGAGAACGCCGCCGTCACGGCGAACGAGCGCAGCAGCTCCGCGCCCGCCGCACCGCCGAGGTCCACCGCGGAGCGGTAGTTGTCCCAGCCCGCGAACGGCGCCGACGGCCACTCCCGCAGGGAGAACTGGTCCAGCTCGTGCACGCTCATCCACAACCCGCCGAGCAGCGGCAGCAGGTGCACCAGCAGCTCGAAGACCAGCGCGGGCAGCAGGAACAGGTACGGCAGCGCCCGCGAACCCGGCAGGCCCCGCGAACCCGGCAGCGTCCTTGAACCCGGCACCGCCCGCGAACCCGGCAGCGCCCGGCCACCGGGCATCACGCGCCCCCGGACGCGCGCATCCGCTGCTCCGCGCGCGCCAGCTCGGCCCGCACCTGCTCACGACCCACCGGCTCGCCCGTCGCCGCCGCCGCGAACAGGTCGCGCACGGCGGCACCCAGCGTCGTCTCGAAGCGGCTCTCGTTCGGGATCATCGGCATCGGCACCGATTCGCGCGCCAGCAGCTCGCCGAACACCGCGGCGCGGCCGGTGGCGAACTCCGGCCCGTCGTAGGCGTCGGCGACGACCGGCAGGCTCCCCCACGCCCGGTTCAGCTCCACCTGGGTGTCGGCGCGGGTCAGGAACTCCACCAGCCGCAGCGCTTCCGCGCGGTGCGGGCCGTCGCGCAGCACCGCGACGTTGCTGCCGCCGACGTGGGTGCGGACCGGCGCACCGCCCGGCGGCAGCGGATCGGGCAGCGGGAGCGGGAACACGCCGACATCATCCGCGCGCAGGCCTCCGTCCACAATGGCCGGAAGTGCGTTGTTCTGCGCGATCAGCATCCCGGCCCGCCCGGCGGCGAACTCCGCGGCCGCCTCCGGCGCCGAACCCAGCTCGGCGTCGTCGGCGCGCACCAGCCCCTCCCCCAGCAGCCGCACGTAGCGCAGCACCGCGGCCACCTCGCGCGGACCGGTGAACGCGGGCGCCCCCGCCGCGTCGAAGAACCGGGCGCCCTGCTGCGCGCCGAACAGGAACGCCAGGTGCGCGTTCTGCGCGTAGCTCGCGCCCGGCACGGTCACCCCCGCCCGGCCACCGCCGGAGAGCCGCCGCGCCACGTCCAGGAACTCCGCCCAGCTGCGCGGAACCCCCTCGATCCCGGCCGCGCGGAACCGCGCCTGGTCGTAGAACACCGCGTACGCCAGGCCGGACAGCGGCACCGACGCCGGCGGCCGGCCCGGCAGGCCCGTCGAGCGCATGCTGCCGTCCAGGAACCGCTCCCGGCCGCCCAGCCGGTCCAGCAGCTCCGCGTCGAACTCCACGAACGCGCCCGTCGCCTGCAACGACGCCGACCAGGTGTTGCCCACGTCCACCACGTCCGGGCCGGTGCCGGAGATCGCCGCGCCCAGGACGCGGTCGAGCAGATCGCTCCACGGGACGACCTCCACCTCGACCGGAACACCGGTCTCGCGGGTGAACGCGGCCAGCCGGGTGCGCAGCAGCTCGCGGTCCCGCGCGGTGCTCGCGCCCTGGTTCGCCGCCCAGTACACGAGCCGCCGCGGCGGCGGCCCGCACCCGGCGAGCACGCCCAGCAGCACCAGCAGCACCAGGCCCAGCACCGGGCCGCGCGGACGTGGGGGCACCGTCGTCTCCTCGTCGCGAGAGGTCGCGGGAGCGCGCTCAGCCCACCCCGCCCGTGCTCGCCCGCGGCATCAGCACGCGCGGCGGCACGTCCAGGTCGTCGGCGGCCCCCGTCTCGATCAGCTCCAGCAGCAGGTGCACCGCCGCGGCGGCGTCGTCCTCGACGTCCCGGGACAGCGCCGTCACCGGCGGGGTCACCACCCGGCACAGCATCGAGTCCTGCCAGGACAGCACCGCCAGGTCGGCGGGTACCCGGACGTCGAGCTCGGCGGCGCGCGCGACCGAGGCCACCGCCGTCACGTCATCGTCGTAGACGATCGCCGTCGGCGGCGGGTCCGCGGCGAGAAGTCGCCAGGTGGCCCGCACCCCGCCGTCCTCGGTGGCCGCCGCCTCCGCCTTCACCAGGTCGGTGCCGAGCCGCTCCCGCACCTCGGCGCGCAGCAGGGCGCTGCGGCGCTCGGTGTGCTCCAGGTCGACACCGCCCTGCACGTGACCGATCCGCCGGTGACCGAGCTCGGCCAGGTGCGCCACCACGGCGCGGACCTCCTCGGCGACGGCGAAGCGCAGCACCGCCACGTTCGCGACCCGCTCGTGCTCGCCGATCACCACCGCGGGCAGCTTCAGCTCCCGCAGCAGCGGTACGCGCGGGTCCTCGGTGCGCAGGTCGGTGACGATCACGCCGTCCACCCGGCGCTCGGCGGCCCAGGACCGGTAGGTGCCGAGCTCGGCCTCCTCGTCCGGCGGCAGCGCCAGGTGCAGGCTCAGCCCGTACTCGGCCAGCGCCGCCTCCAGCCCGGCCATCCAGTGCACCACCGACGGCTCGGCGCGGATCTGCTGCGGCGGCCGGGCCAGCACCAGGCCGATCGTGCCGGTGCGGTCGGCGGCGGGTGTCCGCGCCGGCCCCGCCGCGTCCCAGCCGAGCTGCGCGGCGACGTCGAGGATGCGTTCCCGGGTGGCCGCCGAAACCCCGGCGCGGCCGTTGAGGGCGTAGGACACCGCCGCCTTCGACACGCCGACCCGGCGCGCGATGTCGATGATCGTGGGCCGTTTCAACCGCGGGTCCCCTCGTAGCCGTCCAGCGAGACGCCAGCGTAGCGAAACCCGCCGTCGAGTCCCACGAGGCGAACGACCCGGTCGGGCGGGCTCAGCCGAGGTGCCGGAGCAGCGGCGCCGCGGCCTCGGTGACCACCTCCGACGCCTGCGAGTAGCTCTTCGACGACGGCTGGGTGGACAGCACCGCCACCGCGTAGCGCCGGTCCGGCCCGATCAGCCCCGCGCTGTGCACCGAGCGGCGGCCGTCCGCGCAGCACATCCAGCCCGCCTTCACCGCCGCCCGCCGCGCCCCGGCCTTCAACCCGTACTGCTGGTCGAAGCCCTCGGCGGCGGTCCGCGGCGCCTCGTCCAGCGGGCCGAGCACCAGCGCCCGCTCCGCGGCGGGCAGCGCCGGGACCCGCGCCAACACCGCCGCCACGTCCCGCGCCGACGTCCGGGTGTCGCCCCACCGCCCCGGCACCGCCGGCGGCAGCGTGCGGGTGAGCCCGTAGCGCACCGCCACCCGCGAGATGGCGCCCGCGCCGTCGAACCGGTCCCAGAGCGCGTTCATCGCCCCGTCGTCGCTGAGCGCCAGCGCCCGGCGGATCAGCTCCACGTCCGAGGACGACACCGGCAACCCCTCGCGGCGGCGCTCCACCACGTCCAGCGCCACGAACAACTTCGACACCGAGGCGGTGGTGAACTCGTCGTCCGCGTGCTCCCCGCCGACGACCGCGCCGGACCCGCGGTCCAGCACCGCCACCGCCACCGTGCTGCCGGAAAGCCGGTCCGCGTAGTCGTCGGCCTGCCGCACCGCGGTCCGCACCGCCGGGTTCGGGGCCGGCCGGGCACGCGCCGGCGAATCCGGGTAGCCGGCGCGCGACACCCACCACTGGCCGGACTCCTCGTGCGCGGTGCGGCCGCCCGGCTCCCCGCACCCGGCGATGGGCACCGCCAGCAGCAGCGAACAACCGAGCAGCGCGAGCGCGCGCCGGAACCGACGATCGGAACGATCCATGCGGGACCCCATGCCTCCGAGGCCCGGCGGGAAGGCCGGGCCGTCGGACGTGCCCCCAGCACGCTAACGCCGTCCCGAGCTCGATCGCAGAACTCGGCCCGGCGCGCGCGAACGCCCCCGCTGCGGGCGGGGGCGTTCGGTCGATCGTCGTGGTTGCCCGGGTTCAGCCGCCCTTGCGGTTCTCGCCGAGCTCCTCCGCGATCGGGTTGGCCGGGGTCTCGCGCTGGTGCTCGGCCAGGCCGGGCCGGACGTGCTGCCGGTCCTCCGCCGCCTTGTCCGCGGCGGACTGGCCCTCCTCGTCGGCCTTGTCCAGCGGCACCGAGCGCAGCACCTCGCCGACGTTGTCGTAGTCGGCCAGCGGCAGCGCCCGCAGCGCGTCCACCGTGTCCTGGTCCACGCCGTTGTTCCGGGCGAAGTCGACCAGGTCCTCCTTGCTCGCGGGGAAGTCGATCGTGGACAGCGATTTCTTCACCGTTTCCCGCGTCGTCGTCATGCTCCTCCTCTCACGCGTCGGTGTAGCGCAGCACCGCGCCGATGCCGTCGGTCAGCTTCACCTCGTCCGGATCGACCAGCACCAGGTCCGCATCGGTGCCCGCCGCCGACCACACGACCGCCGCGCTGGCGGGCGCGCTGCCCGGGCTGGACACGCCCATGTCGGTGAGCTCCCGCGCGTCCAGCGCCACCTGGTTCGGCACCGGGCCGACGTGCAGCCAGGACGGCGACTCCGGGGAACCCCACAGCACCGTGCGCACCTGGCCGCGCTGCAGGGCGGCGAGCACCGCGCTCCACCCCTCCGCGGCGCGCTCGTCGCGGCCGCGCTGCTGCTCGAATTCGCGGACCGCCTCGTCCACGTGCGCCGACACGGCGGCCGCCACCGTGTCCTCGACCTCGTCGCGGAGCCCTTCCGCGGAGGCGCCCCGGTCCAGGTGGCCCGCGTCGGTCTGCACGGTGCGCTCCCGGACGCCGCCGGGCAGGTTCTGGTGCACCAGCGTCCGCTGCTGCGGATCACCGGCGAGCACGACCAGTTCGGCGCCGATCCGCATGGCCTGCTTGCCGATCTCCTCGGCCGCCTCCTTGGCGTTGCGCAGCCACTGCTCCTCGACCCGGTTCTGGAAGCGCTGCTCGTTGAGCTCGTCGGCGCCGGGCGGGGACTTGTGCACCGGGTGGTCGCCGCCCTGCACCCGCCGAGTGCGGGGTTCGGCACCGGCCGCGACCACGGTCAGCTCCGCGTCGACGTGGTCGACCAGCGCCACCACGTGCGGGATCCGCGACGCCCGCAACCGCAGGTACGGCAGCAGGTGCGGCAACGTCCCGAAGTGCACCTTCTCGTCGTCGGAGGCGTCCTCCGGCGGCGTCGGCAGCTCCTCGCCGAACACCACCTCGCCCGCGGTCGCCACCAGCACCTGGCCGCGGCGGCCGATCCGGTACTCGTGCCGGTCCACGGTCTCGTCCAAGGCGCGCAACGTCGCCTCGTCCGCCCCCGCGTCCGCCAGCTGCTCCCGGGCCGAACGCCACCGCAGCTGCACCGCCTTCGCCGCGTCCTCGGCGTCCGCCGAGGTGTCCAGGTACACCGTCGCGAACGGGCCCTGGTACCCGTAGACGTCTTGCAGGAACGCGAGTTTCATCGACTCCTCCGCTCTGCCACCCCGATCACGCGCTGCGCGCCTGGGCGCGGTGCTTCCCCTCGGCGACCTCTTCGACGACCTTCGCGCAGAACGCGGGGAGGTCGTTCGGGTTCCGGCTCGTCACCAGCCCCGAGTCCACGACGACTTCCTCGTCCACCCACTCGGCGCCCGCGTTGCGCAGGTCCGTGCGCAGGCTCGGGTAGGACGTGAGCCTGCGGCCGCGCACCACGTCCGCCTCGGCCAGCAGCCACGGGGCGTGGCAGATCGCGGCGACCGGCTTCTGCCTCGCGAAGAACTCGCCGGTGAAGCGCACCGCGTTCGGCACCTGCCGCAGCGCGTCCGGGTTGGCCACGCCGCCCGGCAGCACCAGGCCGTCGTAGTCGTCCGGCGACACCTCCGTGACGACCTTGTCCACGGTGAACGTGTCGGCCTTCTCCAGGTGGTCGCGCCCCTGCACCGAACCGGGCTGGATGGACACCAGCTCCGGCTGGCCGCCCGCCTGCTCGACGGCCTTCCACGGTTCGGTCAGCTCCACCTGCTCGATGCCGTCCGGGGCCACCAGGAAGGCGACCTTGGCACCGTTCAGGTTCGCGGTCATCGTGCACACCTCCTGCAGATCGTCGCGGCGGGCCGGTTCGCGCCTCGCCGCTCAGCCGTGCCGTACCCGGCGCGCGGAGGCGGCAAACGGACAGGTCTGCCGCGGCGGCGTGCCGGGGGCTTAAGGTGACCTCGCCGGCCACGATCAAGGAGCCCCCGATGCGTCCAGGCGACACCGTCGACGACTTCGCACTGCCCGACCAGCACGGCACCGAGCGCAAGCTCTCGGAACTCCTCGACGGCGGGACCGTGGTCCTGTTCTTCTACCCGGCGGCGATGACCTCCGGGTGCACGGCGGAGAGCTGCCACTTTCGCGACCTGTCCGCGGAGTTCGCCGAACTCGGCGCGCACCCCGTCGGCATCAGCACCGACCCGGTCGCCAAGCAGGCCACCTTCGCGCGAACGAACTCCTTCGAGTACCCGCTGCTATCCGACCGGGAAGGCGTCGTGGCGCGGCAGTTCGGGGTGAAGCGCCGGTTCGGTCCGCTTCCGGTGAAGCGGCACACCTTCGTGATCGGGCCGGACCGCACCGTGCTGGAGGTGGTGCGCAGCGAGTTCAACATGGCCTCGCACGCCGACACCGCGCTCGCCTTCCTCCGCGAGCACCGCAGCGCCTGACCTGCGAACCGAGCGGTCCGGCGACCTCGCCAGGCTCCGGCCAGCGTCCTGTCAGCGGCGAAGCCGCTGAGCAGCGACCACGACACCGGCACCGCCGCGGGTTCTCAGCGGGATTCTCGCGAGGACGGCGTTGTCGCCTGTGGCGGAGCCACCGGTGACAACGATCCCGCAGCGAGAATCCCGCTGAGGTTCCGCCACCCGCCCCCCGAGCAACCGATGGGAAGGAATCCTCAGCGCGGCGGAGCCGCGCAGGAAGGGTTCAGGAGTTTCTGGATCTCCGGGGTGCCGAGGTTCTCCTTCGTCACCACCGACGAGCCGGTGTTCGTCTCCGGCGCGCCGCGCTGCTCGCCGCGGATCTGCTCGATCGCCGAGTTCACCGACGCGAAGCCCATCTTGAACGGGTTCTGCGCGATCAGGCCGGTGATCACGCCGTCGCGCAGCGACTCGATCTGCCCCTCCGAGGTGTCCCACCCGATGATCTTGATCTGGCCCTGCTTGCCCGCCTGCCGCACCGCCTCCGCGGCGCCCAGCACGCTCGGCTCGTTGCCCGCGTAGATCCCGTTCAGGCCCGGGTTCGCCGTCAGGATGTCCTGGGTGACCTGCAACGCCGTGTTGTAGTCGCTGTTCGAGGACTGCCGCGCCACCAGCCGCAGCCCCGGGTTCTTCGCCAGCCCGCGCTCGAAGCCCTCCGCGCGCGTCTCGTTCGTGCTGGTGCCGGGCAGGAACTCGATGAACGCCACCTCGCCGCGGCCGCCCAGCTGGTCCGCCAGCAGCTGGGTGCCCTCCTCGGCGGCCGCCACGTTGTCGGTGGCGAACACCGGCACCTCCGGCGGCTGCGGACTGGTGCCCGAGTCCATGTTCACCACCGTGGTGCCCTGCTCCCGCGCGGACTTCGTGACCTCCGCCAGCGCCTTCGCGTCGGTCGCCGCGAACACCAGGCCCTGCACGCCCTGCGCCAGCGAGTCCTGCAGCAGGCTCTGCTGCCCGCTCACGTCGTCCTCCGAGGTGACGCCGTCCCAGTGCACGTTGACGTTCGGGTGCTTGGTGGCCGCGCACTCGGCGCCGACCCGCACCTGCTCCCAGAAGTCGAAGCCGATCGCCTTCGGGATCACCGCCAACCGGATCGTGCCGCCCTGCTGCGCGTTCGTCCCCGTGGGCCTGCGGATCTCCAGGCCACACGCCGAGGACAGCAGCAGCACCGCCAGGCACACCAGCGGAAGGACCTTCTTCATCGCAGCGAACTCCCTCGTCCCCGGATCACGCGTCGCCGGCGAGCTTGCGGCGCTGGTAGAAGTCCCACCACACCGCCAGCCAGATGATCACGCCGATGAGCACGTTCTGGTAGAAGGTGCCGATGTTGAGCTGCACCGCCCCGTTGCGGATCACCGCCACCAGGAACGCGCCGATCAGCGACCCGAGCACCGTGCCGCGCCCGCCGAACAGACTCGCCCCGCCGATCACCACCGCCGCGATCACGTCCAGCTCCAGGCCCTCGCCGAAGTTCGGCTGCCCCGAGTTGATCCGCGAGGCCGCGATCATGCCGCCCAGCCCGGCCAGGCTGCCCGCCACCACGTACACCCACGTGGTGTGCTTGCGCACCGGCACGCCCGACAGCCGCGCGGCCTCCATGTTCGAGCCCATCACGTACGCGTAGCGGCCCAGGCGCGTCCGCGTCAGCACCAGGTGCCCGGCCACCGCGACCAGCACGATCAGCAGCACCGGCACCGGGATCGGCCCCAGCACCCCCTGCCCGAGCAGCCGGAACGACTCCGGCGCGCCGAACACGGCCACCGCGCCCGTCGCGATCAGCACCAGTCCGCGCGCCACGCTCAGCATCCCCAGCGTCGCGATGAACGGCGGCAGTCCCACCGTCGACACCAGCAGTCCGTTGACCAGGCCCGCCGCCGCGCCCACCAGGATGCCGCCGAGGATGCCCAGCAGCGGGTGGAACCCGAAGTCCGCCATCAACATCACGCCCAGCACCCCGGACAACGCCGCCACCGAGCCGACCGACAGGTCGATGCCGCCCGTGATGATCACCAGCGTGACGCCGACCGCCATCACCGCGTTCACCGAGGTCTGCGAGCCCAGGTTGAACAGGTTGTCCGCGGTCAGGAACGACGGTGCCACGATCGACAGCGCCACGAACACCACGATCAGCGCGCCGGCGGCCGCGACCTGCGACACCGCGCCCTGCATCCGGTCGGTCAGCCCGCCCAGCAGCCCGGGCCGGCCCGCGGCGGCCTCCACCGCGGTCGCGCCGCCGTCCTGCGGGGCCCCTTCGTCCTTGCCCGGCTGCTCGCTCACTGGCCCTCCTTCGCTCCGGTCGCGAGCGCGACGATCCGTTCCTCGGAGAAGTCCGCGCGCTCGACCTCACCCGTGATCCGGCCCTCGCGCAGCACGAGGATCCGATCGCACATGTTCAGCAGCTCCGGCAGGTAGCTGGAGATCAGCACGATCGCCTTGCCCTGCGCGGCCAGCGAATCCAGCTGGCTGAACATCTCCGACTTCGCGCCCACGTCCATGCCGCGGCCCGGCTCGTCGAAGAACAGCACCTCCGCTTCGGTCTGCAACCAGCGCGCCAGCACCACCTTCTGCTGGTTGCCGCCGGAGAGCGCCTGCACCGGCCTGCCGACCCACGGCACCCGGATCCGCAGCCGGTCGCGCTCCCGCTCGGCGATGCGCCGCTCGGCGCCCAGGTCGATCAGGCCGGAGGCCATCGGCAGCTTCGCCAGCGTGATGTTCTTGTCCACGCCCAGCTGAAGCGCCAGCCCGTCGGCCTTGCGGCTCTCGGTGAGGTAGCCGATGCCCGCGGCGATCGCGTCCGCCGGGCCGCGGATCTTCAACTTCGCCCCGTCCAGCGACACCTCGCCCGCGTCGGGCGGTTCGGCGCCGAACACCGAGCGGGCCAGTTCGGTGCGGCCCGCGCCGACCAGCCCGGCCATGCCGACGATCTCCCCGGCCCGCACCTCGAAGCTCGCGTCCCGCACCGCGTCGCCGCGGCTGAGCCCGCGCACCCGCAACCGCACGTCGCCGGGGGTGCTGTAGGTGCGCGGGTACAGGTTCTGCACGTCGCGGCCCACCATCAGCGTCACCAGCCGCGACTCGTCGAGCTCGGCGACCGGCCGGGTGGCGACGACGGCGCCGTCGCGCAGCACCGTGACCCGGTCGCCGATCTCGAAGATCTCGTCCAGCCGGTGCGAGATGTAGAGGACGCCGATGCCCTGCGCGGTGAGCTCGCGGACGATGCCGAACAGCTCCGCGGTCTCCCGCTCGGTCAGGGTGGCGGTCGGCTCGTCGAGGATGAGCAGCTTCGCGTCCACCGCGAGCGCCTTCGCCAGCTCCACCCGCTGCTGCTCGGCGGTGGACAGGCGGCCGACGCGGCGCCCCGGGTCGACGTCCAGGCCCACCCGCGCGAGCAGGTCGCGGGCCGCCCGGCGCTCCGCGGCGCGCGAGATGAGGCCGCCGCTGCCGGGTTCGTGCCCGATGAACAGGTTCTCCGCCACCGACAGGTCCGGGGCGAGGGCGAATTCCTGGTGCACCATCGAGATGCCCAGCCGCCGCGCCGACGCGGGCCCCTGGTAGCTCACCCGGCGGCCGTCGACCTCGATGCGGCCGGAGCTCGGCGGCTCCACCTGCGCGACGAGCTTCATCAACGTCGACTTGCCCGCGCCGTTCTCGCCGGCCAGCACGTGGACCTCACCGGCCAGCACTTCCAAGTCCACATCGGACACCGCGACGACCCCGGGAAATCGTTTGCCCACCCCGGAAAGCCGGACCACCGCCGGTGCTTGCACCGATCCCGCATCATCCGAACCGGACTGCAAGGATTGCGACACGCCGCCTCCTCGATCACCATCGATCGCCCGCCGCAGCGGTGCGCCGGAGCATACTCACAACATCACGAGCCCGAAAGGCTCGCAGCGAAGCCGAGTAACCGATTACCGATCGTTGCACGCGAACGGCCGCGGCGGCATCCGCGAACGACGCAACCACCACCTCCGTAAGCTCGGGGATGGCACCGCCGCAATCCAAGAGGGGGACGAGACGTGCAGCCGCTGCTGGCCGGCGAACCGAACAGGGTCGGGGACTACCGGCTGCTCGCCAGGATCGGCGGCGGCGCGATGGGCGCCGTGTACTTGGCCCGGTCCCGCGGCGGCCGCGGCGTCGCGATCAAGATCGTCCGCCCCGAACTCGCCGACGACGGCGAGTTCCGCGAGCGGTTCCGCCGCGAAGTCGAGATGGCCCGCTCCGTCGGCGGCTTCTGGACCGCCACCGTCATCGACGCCGACACCGAAGCCGACCAGCCGTGGCTGGCCACCGAGTACGTGCCCGGCCCCACCCTGCACCGGGCCGTCGCCGACCACGGACCGCTGCCCGAGCAGACCGTGCGCTCGCTCGCCGCCGGACTCGCCGAAGCGCTCGGCGCCATCCACCGCGCCGGACTCGTGCACCGCGACCTCAAACCCGGCAACGTGCTGCTCGGCCCGGACGGCCCGCGGGTCATCGACTTCGGCATCTCCCGCGCCATGAGCAGCAGCGCGCTCACCGCCACCGGCATCTTCCTCGGCACCCCCGGCTTCTTCTCCCCCGAGCAGACCGTCGGCACCGACGTCGGACCGCCCAGCGACGTGTTCTCCCTCGGCGCGGTGCTCATGTTCGCCGCCACCGGCGCCGGACCGTTCGGCAACGAGAACACCGCCGCCATGCTGTACCGGGTCGTGCACAACGAACCGGACCTCGACGCGCTGCCCCCCGGGCTGCGGCCGCTCATCGGCGGCTGCCTCGCCAAGGACCCCGCCGCGCGGCCCACCCCCGGGCAGCTGCTCGACCAGGTCGGCGAGGCCTCCCCGCAGAACGACAGCTGGCTGCCCGCCGAGATCACCGCCGTCATCACCGAGCACACCTCGCAGCTCAAGCAGTCCTCCGAAGCGCCATCGGCCCCGTCCGCCGCACCGCCCCGGCCCGCCCGGCAGCGCGGTGGCGGCGA
The DNA here is from genome assembly GCF_020176785.1 of Saccharopolyspora sp. 6V. Lineage (NCBI taxonomy): Bacteria > Bacillati > Actinomycetota > Actinomycetes > Pseudonocardiales > Pseudonocardiaceae > Saccharopolyspora > Saccharopolyspora sp. 6V. The sequence goes on from NZ_JAIUKB010000062.1 coordinate 31,601, forward strand.
CTGGTCCGCGGCCCCCGCCGCACCGGCGAAACCGATCATCCCGGCCCGGCCGAAGCCGACCGCGCAGCAGCCCGAAGCGGGCCGGGGCACCGCCGCCCCCGCGCGCATCGCGCCGTCCCGGCCCGCCGTGCCGGTCGACCGGGTGCGCGCCGACGGGCCGGGGCCGGTGTTCACCACCGGCGGGCGGCTCGGCGCGCTCGTCTCCGCCGCCCTCATGTTCGGGCTGATCCACCTGGTGCTGCAGATCGGCCCGACCGCGGACGACGAGCTGTGGGCGCTGACCAGCTTCGGCATGCTGCTGCTGACCATCAGCGGGGCGTTGTCCCTGGCCAAGGCACTGCTGCCCGGGCTGCGGCTCAAGGTCAGCGCCGACGGGCTGCGGGTCTCCCGCTCCCCGCTGCTGACCCGCGAGATCCCGTGGAGCCACGTCAGCCGCATCGCCGTCGTCGGCACCGGCAAGGGCCAGTCGGTCACCGTGTGGACGCGCCCCGGCAGCCCCGCCCTCCGCTGGCGGATCTGGAACCCGACCCGGCCGTACCACGGCGGCGTGCGGGTGTACCCGGTCGGCTCCGCGGGCGGGCCCCTCACCCGCAGGCAGGAAGGCCGCCGGATCCGGCAAGCCCTCCAGCAGTACGCCCGCGGCACCTACGACAACCGCATGGTCTGACCCGAGCGACCGGCCCGGCCCCCCGGCGGCTCAGGCGGGCAGGAGGCACACCGGCGACGGGGACGGCACGGGATCGCCGATCGGGGTGAGCGCGCCGTCCGCGGCGACCGCGAACGCCTGCACGGTGTCGCTGAGCTCCCCCGCCGCGTACAGCACGTCCCCGCGCGGGGACAGCGCGACGTGCCGCGGCCCGCGCACCCCCGCAGGCACCACGCCCAGCTGCGCGAACCCCTCGGCGGAGAACACCGCGATGCTGTCGTGCCCCCGGTTCGAGGCGAACACGAACCGCCCGTCCGGCGACACCACCACCTCCGCGGCCAGGCTCCGCCCGGTGAAATCCGCGGGCAGCAGCGGCAGCACGCGGCCCGGCCGCACCTCACCGGTCCCCGCGTCGAAGGTGAACTCGGTGATCGTCGAGGTCAGCTCCCCCACCAGGTAGCCGCGCTCGCCGTCCGGGTGGAACGCCAGGTGCCGCGGACCCGTCCCCGGCTCCCAGCCGACCTCGTGCTTGAGCACCAGGTGCCCGGTGTCCCCGTCGAACGCGTACACGTACACCGAGTCGGTGCCCAGGTCGGCGGCCAGCGCGAAGCGGCCGTCCGGGGACGGCACGATCTGGTGCGCGTGCGGCCCCTCCTGCCGGTCCTTGTCCGGGCCCTGGCCGGAGTGGTCCACCACGTGGCACGCCTCCCGCAGCACCCCGCCCTCGCCGATCGGGTGCACGACGACGTTGCCGGACAGGTAGTTCGCCGTGAGCAGGAACCGTCCGCCGGGGTGCACGCTCAAGTGGCACGGCGCTGACCCGTGCGTGGGCTGCGAGTTGATCTCGGTGAGCCCGCCGTCCGGCCCCACCTGGAACGACACCACCCGGCCGCGCGCCACCTCGTTCACCGCGAACAACGTCCCGCCGTCCGGGGACAGCGCCAGGAACGACGGGTCGTAGGAGTCGGCGACGGTGTCGGTGCAGCGCAGCCGACCCGCGTCGTCGGCGAACGCGAGCCGGATTCCGTTCGCCGCCGATTCCGGGCCCGTGTAGGCCCCCAGGTACACCCGGTACTGCGCGTCCTCGGACATGAAGCGACCTCCACCCGACATCGACCTGCACGGCGCGCGCCCGCCCGGCTCCGGGACCGACCTCCCGCCGGGCACGCCGAGTCACCGGTGGCGCACGCGCCGTTCATCCGAACCTCGCCGACGGTAGCGCGCGCGGCGGCCCACGCACAGCCCCGGCCGTCCCGAGCCCGTGGAGGCGGAACGTTGCGTTCGAAGATCAGATCGCGCAACGATCCGCCGAAAGAAGCAACAGCTCACGGCTGAAACGAAGGCGTGGGCCGCTTAGCCTGAGCAGCATGACCTCCGCTTCGACCGCGACGACGCGCCCGGCCGGGACCACCCGTTCCGCCGAATACCTGCGCCTGGACGAGACCTACAGCGCGCACAACTACCACCCGCTGCCCGTCGTGATCGCCGAAGCGGACGGGGCGTGGATGACCGATGTGGACGGTCGCCGCCACCTGGACTTCCTCGCCGGGTACTCGGCGCTGAACTTCGGGCACCGGCATCCGCGGCTGGTCGCCGCCGCCACCGAGCAGCTGGGCCGCGTCACGCTGACCAGCCGGGCGTTCCACCACGACCGGTTCGGCCCGTTCTGCCGCGAGCTGGCCGAGCTCGCCGGCACCGAGCAGGTGCTGCTGATGAACTCCGGCGCCGAAGCCGTCGAATCCGCCATCAAGCTCGCCCGGAAGTGGGCCTACCAGGTCAAGGGCGTGCCCGCGGACCGCGCGGAGATCGTCGTCGCCGGGTCCAACTTCCACGGCCGCACCACCACGATCGTGTCGTTCTCCACCGACGACACCGCGCGCGCCGGGTTCGGGCCGTTCACGCCCGGGTTCACCATCACCCCCTACGGCGATGCGGACGCGGTCGCGGCGGCGATCACCGAGCGCACCGCGGCGGTGCTCGTCGAACCGGTGCAGGGCGAAGCGGGCGTCGTGGTGCCGCCCGCCGGCTACCTGCGCAGGCTGCGGGAGCTGTGCGACGAGCACGGGGTGCTGCTCGTCGCCGACGAGATCCAGTCCGGCCTGGCCCGCACCGGCGAACTGCTGGCCTGCGACCACGACGGGGTGCGCGCCGACCTGTACACGCTCGGCAAGGCGCTCGGCGGCGGCATCCTGCCGGTCTCCGCGGTCGTCGGCAGCCGCGAGGTGCTGGGCGTGCTGCGGCCCGGCGAGCACGGCTCCACGTTCGGCGGGAACCCGCTGGCCTGCGCCGTCGGGCTCGAAGTGGTGCGGATGCTGGCGACCGGCGAGTACCAGGCGCGGTCCCGGGAGCTCGGCGCACACCTGCACGCGCGGCTCGGCGAGCTCGTCGGCCGCGGCGCCGCCGAGGTCCGCGGGCGCGGGCTGTGGGCCGGGGTGGAGATCTCCCCCGGCGGGCCCACCGGCCGCCAGGTCAGCGAACGGCTCGCCGCGAACGGCGTGCTGTGCAAGGAGACCCAGGACACCACGCTGCGCGTCGCACCCCCGCTCACCATCACCCGCGAGGAGCTGGACCAGGGCATCGACGCCATCACCGACGTCCTCGCCCGCTGACCCGTCAGGACTTGACGGCGTCCCGGGACAGGGCGGTGAGGCGGGACAGGGCGCGGAGGTACTTCTTGCGGTAGCCGCCGCGGAGCATCTCCTCGGTGAACAGCTCCGAGAGCGGCGCCCCCGACACCCGCACCGGCACCGCCCGGTCGTAGAGCCGGTCGGCGAACGCCACCAGCCGCAGGCCCACGTTCTGGTTCGGCGCCGCGTGCAACCCGCGCAGGTGCACCGCGCTGACGTCCGCCACGAGCCGCCCGTACTTCGACGGGTGCACCGAGCCGAGGTGCTCGCACAGCGCGTCGAAGTCGTCCAGCGTGGCACCGGGCATCGACTCGGCCTCCGCGGTGAGCTCCGCGTCGTCCACCGGTTCTGGCGGGTCGGGCAGGCCGCGGTGCCGGTAGTCGGGGCCGTCCACCCGCAGCACGTCGAAGCGCTCCGACATCGCGTGGATCTCGCGCAGGAAGTCCACCGCGGCGAACCGGCCCTCGCCGAGCTTGCCGGGCAGCGTGTTCGACGTCGCCGCGATGTGCACGCCCGCGTCGGTGAGCTTCGCGATCAGCTGGGTGACCAGCATCGTGTCGCCCGGATCGTCCAGCTCGAACTCGTCGATCGCCAGCAACCGGTGCTCGGAGAGCCTGCGCACCGTCTCGTTGAACCCGAGCGCGCCGACGAGGTTCGTCACCTCGACGAACGTGCCGTACGACTTCGGCCCGGGAACGGCGTGCCACAGCGAGGCCAGCAGGTGGGTCTTGCCGACGCCGAAGCCGCCGTCCAGGTACAGGCCGGGCTTGCCCACCGGGGCGCGGCCGCCGCCGAACAGCGAACGCCACCACGAACCGCCGCTCCCGCCCGCGGCCGACGCCCGCTCGGCGAACGCGCGGCAGGACTCGACGGCGGCGGCCTGGCTCGGCTCGTCCGGGTTCGGCACGTAGGTCTCGAACCGGGCCTCGTCGAACCGCGGGGGCGGAGTCATCGCGTCGACCATGTCGGCCGGGCTGAGCTCGGGTCGGCGGTCGGTGAGGCGCGCGGCGGTCATGCGCCGACTCTATAACCGCTGTTCCCGCCGTAGCCGGTGGCAGTCATCACCCGCGGCGCCCGGGCGAACACCGGCCCTGCCCGCGCGCACCGCGCGCGTCGTGCTGGGATGGACGGGTGCACAGGTTGTGGCCCTCAGACGGCGATCCTCCCGGTGCTGCGGCTCCGGTGGAGGTGACGCCGGAGATCGAAGCGTTCTACGACTTCCCCGCCGACCTGGCCCGTCCCTGGCTGCGCACGAACTTCGTGTCCAGCCTCGACGGGGCGGTGAGCGTGCGCGGCAGCTCCCGCGGCCTGTCCTCCCCCGCCGACCAGCTGGCGCTGGCGCTGATCCGCGACCTGTCCGACGTGGTCCTCGTCGGCGCGGGCACCGCGCTCACCGAGGGCTACCACGGGGTGCAGCGCCACGAGGTGGACGCGGACCGCCGCGCCCGGTTCGGGCTCTCCGAAGTACCGCCGATCGCGGTCGTCACCGCCCGCTGCTCGCTGGAGCCGGACTCGCCGCTGCTCACCGACACCGTGGTGCCGCCGATCGTGCTCACCTGCGCGTCGGCCCCGGAGGCGCGCCGGATCGCGCTGGCCGACGCGGGCGCCGACGTCGTGGTCGCCGGGGACCGCACCGTGGACCTGACCGCCGCGCTCACCGAGCTCGCCGCGCGCGGGCTGCTGCGGATCGGCTGCGAAGGCGGACCGCACCTGTTCGGCGACCTGCTCGCCGCGGACCTCGTCGACGAGCTGTGCCTGACCGTCTCGCCGCTGCTCGCGGGGGGCGGGGCCGGGCGCATCGCCGCCGGACCCGGCCTCCCCGACCCGCACCGGATGCGGCTGCTGTCGGTGCTGCGGGCGGAGGAATCGCTGCTGCTGCTGCGGTACGGGAGACTTCGGGCGTGACCGGGCGGGGCGACAGCGACGCGGACCTGATGGCAGCCGCCCAGCGCGGCGACGGGGTGGCCTTCGACGAACTCGTCCGCAGGCACACCCGATCGATGTACCGGGTCGCGTACCGGATCCTCAACGACCAGGCCGAAGCCGAGGACGCCGTGCAGGACGCGTGGGTCTCGGCGTGGCGCTCGCTGGCCCGGTTCCGCGGCGAGTCCGCGCCCACCACCTGGCTGTACCGGGTGGTGACCAACGCGGCGCTCGGCCAGGTGCGGCGGCGCAAGAACACGGTGGCCCTGGACGTCAGCGACGACTCGATGGACCACCTCGTCTCCGACCACGACTCCGGCAACCCCGAGGGACACGCGGTGCGCGCCGAGGAGGCCGACCTGGTGCACCGCGCCATCGCCACCCTGGAACCCTCCCAGCGAGTGCCGCTGGTGCTGCGCGAATTCGAGGGGATGTCCTACGAAGAGATCGCAGAGGTGCTAGAGGTGAACGTCGCCGCGTTGCGATCGAGGCTGCACCGGGCGCGGCTGACCCTGCTGTCGAGGTTGAAGGAGATGCACCGTGGGTGAAGCTCCCCTCGACCCCGAGCACGCGCTGCCCTGCGGCCGCACCATCGGCGAGCTCCTCGACCACCTCGCCGGGGAAGCGCCGGAGGACTTCGGTGCGCACGTGCGCACCTGCCCGCACTGCCGGGCCGCGCTCGCCGAGCTGGCGCCCACCGGCTGGGAACCGGTGCGCCGCGCCGCCGAACTCGCCGTCGAACCGCCGGAGGGACTGGTGTCCCGCGCGCTGCTCACGGTCCGCGGCGCCCGCGCCGCCGCAGGCGGCGAACCGGCCGAGGTCGCCCAGGAGTTCGGCACGCTGCGGATCTCCGCGCAGGCCACCCTGGTGCTGGCCCGCAGGCTCAGCGCGGAGCTGCTCGCCGACGTGCCGGAGGTGCGGCTGCTGTCCTGCACCGGCGACGTGCGCGAAGTGCGGGTGGACGTCGTGATCGGCTACGGCGTGCCTGCCCCTGCGCTGACCGCCCGGTTGCAGGATGATCTGGGGCGCGCGCTGCGGGAGCACCTCGGCGCGGCGGCCCCGTCGGTGTGGGTGCGGGTCGCCGATGTCGCGCCCCCGCAGGGCTCGTGATTAGCTCATTCATGTGACCTAGGTCGCACCCCCGCGATGTTCCGGGATCACTCGCATCGGATCTTGCAGTCCCGGAGATCGCAGGCGACTGCGACGCCCAGGGCGACAACGAGATCTTCAGGGGAAGGAGCCCTTTCATGGCCCAGTCGAGTGGTACCTCCGCCCAGAGCACCGAGACCCAGAGCGGGTCCACGACCGGCGGCAAGGGCCTGAGCACCAGCGGCAGCGCCACCCCGGCCCGGCTCGCCGACGACACCTCGCAGGGCAAGACGACGATCGCCGCCTCCGTGGTGCAGAAGATCGCCGGCATCGCAGCCCGCGAGATCTCCGGCGTGCACGCCATGGGCGGCGGCGTCTCCCGCGCCTTCGGCGCCATCCGCGAGCGCATCCCCGGCGGCAGCGGCACCACGACCACGCAGGGCGTGACCGTCGAGGTCGGCGAGAAGCAGGCCGCGATCGACCTGGACATCGTCGTCGAGTACGGCGCCTCCATCGTCGAGCTGGCCCGCGCGGTGCGGCGCAACGTGATCAACGGTGTCGAGCGGATGACCGGCCTCGAGGTCATCGAGGTCAACATCTCCGTGAACGACATCCACCTGCCCTCCGAGGACGACGAGGACGGCGGCAACGGTGGCAGCACCCCCGCCTCCTCCCGCGTGGAGTGAGACGGCGCGTGGTCCCGGCTGCCCCGACCGGGGCCACGCGCTCCCATCCCGGCCCGCTCTCGAAGGACACCGACATGACCGAATCCGCGCCCGGTGACCACGGCCGGGACGATCCCGAAGTCGAGGAGCAGCTCGCCGACCGGGTCGCTCGGGCGGTGCTCGCGCACCCGTCCGTCACCCGGTTGCACGGCGGCGCGTACGGCACCATCGCCGCCTACCTGCCCGGCAGGCAGGTCACCGGCGTCCGCGTCGGCGAGCCCGGCGAACCCGTCGAGGTCGGCGTGGTGCTGCGGCTGACCGAGCCGCTGCCGGGGATCGTGGCCGCACTGCGCCAACGCGTGCTCGCCGTGACCGGCCCGGCGCCGGTCGACATCACCGTCGTCGACGTGATCACCTCGGACGAGGCCGATGCCCCCGGCCAGGACGAGGCGGCACCGCGATGACGGGCTCGCCGGACGACGACGCGCGGGTCCGCCTGCGCGCGTTCGTCCGCGCGCACCACCCCGATGTGGGCGGTGATCACGAGGCGTTCGTGGCGGGCCTCGCGGAACTGCGGGCCCGCCGCGACGCGGCCGACCGGAAACCCGCGCTCTCCCGTCCCGAACGCGGCGAACCCCGCAACCGGCCGCCGGACCGCTACGACGCACCGGTGGTCGTGGTCGCCGACCCGCGCGGACTCGGCGGCGTGCTGCGCCGGGTGCGGGCGTGGCGGCTGCGGAAGCGCCGCAGCCGGGTCCGGTGACCGTTCAACAGCCGACGCACGGTCTCCCAGTCAGGAAGGTTTCTCCCACGATGAACGCAACGCAGACCGGCCTGTTCGCCGGGCTCCTCCTCGGTGTCGCCGCCGCAGCCGGGGGCTTCACCGGTTTCCTCATCGCCCTGGTGATCGGTGCCATCGGCCTGATCGTCGGCCGCGTGCTGGACGGCGAGCTGGAGATCGGCGACTTCCTGGGCCGGGGCAAGGACCGATGAGCGCCCCCGCCACCGAGCGGGCCGAGGCCGCGACCGAACGGACCTCCGCGGCGGGCGACCCCGCCGACCGCGGCTCGCTGGACATCGACCGAGCGGTGCTGCGCAAGATCGCCGAACACGCCGCGGACTGTGTCTCCGGCACCACCCGCGCGCCGCGCCGCATCGTCGGCGTGGGCGTCGGCACCCAGGGTTCCAGCGCCCGGCTCACCGGCCCGGACCGCGAGCTGCGGGTCCGGCTCGACCTGGCGCTGCGCTACCCCGCCCCGGTGCGCGACGCGGTGCGCGAGGTGCGGGAACGCGTCCGCGAGGAGCTGTCCCGGCAGGCCGGTTGCCGGGTGACCGCGGTGGAGGTCACCGTGTCCGCCCTGGTGCCCGCCCCGAAACGAGACCGAGTGGAGTGAGCCCGTGCGTGCCCTAGTCCGTTTGATCACCGCCGCGGCCGGGTTGATCGCCCTCGCCGCCGGGGTCCTGCTGGTGGTGGAGGCCATCGGCGCCTGGGCGAACCCGGGCGGCCGCGGCGTGCTCGTGCCCTGGTCCGACGCCGGGTCCTCGATGCGCGACCTGAGCTGGCAGGACCTGCCGGTGCGCCTGGTGGCCGCCGCTGCCGTGCTCGTCGGCTTGATCCTGCTGCTGGCCGCGTCCCGCGCCGGGCGCAAGGAGGTGCGGCTGGCGGACCCCGCCCCCGAGGTCACCGTCACCACCGACCCGCGCTCGCTGGCCCGCCTGGTCGGCCACCAGGTCCGCGCCGAGGACGGGGTCGCCGCCGCCACCGTCACCGCCGACCGCCGGAAGGTGAAGGTGAAGGCCCGCGGCCGGTTCCGCAGCGTCGGCGACCTGCGCGACCGGGTGTCGAAGAAGGCCGCCGCCGCCGTCGAAGACCTGCCGTTGCAACGCCGGCCCCGGGTGTCGGTGTCGGTCTCCCCCGCGAAGGAGCGGTGATGTCGACCCAGGACACCACGACCCGCCCCACCGGGGGCTCCGGGAACGGCTCCACCGCCCGCAAGGCGCCCGCGCGCCCGAGCCGCACCGCCGTCGGCCGGTCGCTCGGCTTCGAACGCTGGCTGCTCGGCGTGCTCGGGCTGGTGCTGCTGCTCGCCGGGGCGCTGGCGCTGGTCGTCGGCGCCGGTTGGCTCGGCCGGTTCCGCGCGCAGCGGCCCGTGCTGGACCCGCTGCTCACCCAGTGGGTCGGCGGCAACCGGCCGCTGGCCTGCGGCGTCGCGATCGTGGTGGGTGTCGTGCTGGCCCTGCTCGGGTTGTGGTGGCTGCTGCGCGCGCTGCGCCCCGAAGGCCGTCCCGACCTGCGGCTGCACGGGGACGCGGAGAGCTCGGCGACCATCACCTCGCACGCGCTGACCGAGGCGGTGCGCGCCGACGCGGAGAGCGTCACCGGTGTGACCCGCGCGCGGGTGCGGATGGCGGGCACCGACCAGCGGCCCAACGTGCGGCTCACCCTCGCGCTCCAGGAGGGCACGAACGTGCGGCACGTGTGGGAGGAGCTGGACGCGAAGGTCCTCGCCCGCGCCCGCCAGGCGCTCGATGTGGAGGCGTTGCCGACCGCCATCCGGCTCCAGCTGGACCGCGCCGCCCGGCAACGCGTCCGCTGAACCGACGACGTCGATGGCCCGTCCGCCCGTCCAACCGGGTGGGCGGGCCATCGGCACGTCGGGCCCGCGGCGGCACCGAGCGACATACTCGGGCTCCGAGCTGCGGGAGGTCCAGGTGGCGTTGAGCGTGCAACCGCCGGTGAAGCCGATGCTGGCCGCCCCGGTGGACGGCATCCCGGACCGGCCGGGGCTCTGCTTCGAACCGAAGTGGGACGGCTTCCGCTGCCTGGTGTTCGCCGACCCGGGCGCCGCCGAACCTGTGGTGCTGCAGTCCCGCACCGGCAAACCGCTGAACCGCTACTTCCCCGAGGTGCTGGACGCCGCCGGACGGCTGCGCCGGCCCGCGGCGCTGGACGGCGAACTCGTGGTGGTCCGCACGGACTCGGACGGGCAGCGGCTGGACTGGGACGCGCTGTCCGAACGCATCCACCCCGCCGCCAGCCGGGTGCGCGAGCTGGCCGAACGCACCCCGGCGCTGTTCATCGCGTTCGACCTGCTCGCCCTCGACGACGCGGACCTGCGTGGCGAACCGTTCACCGCGCGCAGGCGGCGGCTGGAAGAGCTCGGGGTGACCGGCCCCGGCCTGCGCACCACCCCGCTGACGACGGATCCGGCCACCGCCGCCGAATGGTTCCGGCTGTTCGAGGGCGCGGGCCTGGACGGCGTGATCGGCAAGGACGCCGACGGGCCCTACGCGCCGGGCAAGCGGACCATGCTCAAGATCAAGCACACGCGCACCGCGGACTGCGTGGTCGCCGGGCTGCGCTGGCACACCGGCACCGAGCCGGGCACCGCCGTCGGTTCGCTGCTGCTCGGCCTGCACGACGACCGGGACGTGCTGCACCACGTGGGCGTCGCCGGGGCGTTCTCCGCGGAACGGCGCCGCGAACTCGCGGCCGAGCTGGCGCCGCTGCGCACCGACGCGGAGCACCCGTGGCTCGGCGAGCACGTCGACGACGGGCGGCGGCTTCCCGGGTCGGTCAACCGCTGGCGCAGCACGGTGCAGCCGTGGCAACCGCTGCGTCCGGAACGGGTGGCCGAGGTCGCCTACGACCACACCGAAGGCGCCGTGCCCGCGCGGTTCCGGCACACCGCGCAGTTCGTGCGGTGGCGCCCGGATCGCGCGCCGGAATCCTGCCGCTACGACCAGCTCGACGAGCCCGCGCGCTACGACCTGGACGCCGTCCTCCGCGGCGAAGCGGCTGATCATCGGCGACCGTGATCCACTCGCTATTAGCAGCCGATCATGGACCTGGCCGGCGTGAGATCCGCAGGTGAACGCGGTGCGGCTGGACCGCGCCCGGTTCACGTGCTCCGGGTGGCACCGATCGAGGCGAGCACGACGCAACCGATCGCGACCCACTGCAGCACGCCCAGCGCCTCGTGCAGCACCAGCAACCCCGCCAACGCGGCCACCGCCGGTTCCAGGCTCATCAGCACGCCGAACACGCGGGGCGGCATCCGCCGCAGCGCCTCCAGCTCCAGCGAGTACGGCACCACCGACGACATCAGCGCCACCACGAGCCCCGCCACCAGCACCGCCGGGGACAGCAGCTGCGCCCCCGCCCCGGAGATGCCGAACGGCAGCGCCACCAGCGCACCGACCGCCATGCCCAGCGCCAGCCCGGAGCCGCCGCTGGTGCGGCTGCCCAGCTTCGCGCCGACCAGGATGTAGGAGGCCCACAGCACCGCCGCGGCGAGCGCGAACCCGACGCCCACCAGGTCCAGGCCACCGTCCACCCGGGACAGCAGCAGCACGCCGAGCCCGGCGAGCACCGCCCACAGCAGGTCCAGCTTCCGCTTCGACCCGAACACGGCCACACCCAGCGGCCCCAGGAATTCGATGGTCACCGCCACGCCCAGCGGGATCCGTTCGATCGCCTGGTACAGGCAGATGTTCATCCCCGCCAGCACCGAGCCGTACCCGACGACCACGAGCAGCGTCGTGCGGTCCAGCCGCAACGACGGCCGCCACACGACCACCAGCACCAGCGCGGCGAACAGCAGTCGCAGCGTGACCACCCCGGACGCCCCGGCGAGCGCGAACAGCTGCTTGGCGAACGCGGCCCCGACCTGGAGGCTGATCACGCCCAGCAGCACCAGCACCGGCGGCGGGACGGCGCCGAACCCGCGGGCCAACGCCGGTTGCACCCCGGATCGGAGGGGCCGCCCGCGCGACGACGCACCGTCCATGTTGACCGCGACCACGCCTGCTCCTCCTGATCCCGGGTCGACCACCCGTTCCGCTCCGCTGTACCCGGCACCGGGGCGGCGCGCACGTCCGGCCCGAGTGCCCGGCGAACCGTAGCCGCCGCGGCGGGCGCGCCCAACCGGATTGCGACGAGGCACGCACCGCTCCCCCTCACCCGGTGCTCACGCCGATCATGCGATGCTCAGCGCAGATCCCGACCACGCAGAGGAGCAGTCGTGCCGCGCACCAGCCACCGCATCGGTGCTCTGCTGCTGCTCACCGCGCTGGTGGCGGGGTGCTCCGCGGGTCCGTCGCAGCGGCCCGCCGTCGCCTACCGGGACGCCGAACAGCCGGTGGCGCCCGCCCCCGCGCCACCCGGACCGGCACCGCTGCCGGGGCTCGGCCCGTCCGCGGGCAGCGCGCTGAACTGGGCGGACTGCACCGGGGAGACCCGCGAGGAGCTGGCGTTGCCCGCGACCGGCCCGTCGTTCTCCTGCTCGCAGCTGCTGACCACGTTGGACTCGCCGGAGGCGCCCGCCGAGGGCACGACCCGCGCGGCGCTGTTGAGCACCGGCACCGGCGGCGTCCCGCTGGTGGTGCTGGGCGACGTGCACGGCGAGCCGGGCACCTCGGTGGCCGCGCGGCTGGCGCTGAAGCTGCCGCCGGAGGTGCTGCGCACCTTCCGGATCATCGGCATGGACCGGCGCGGCACCGGCCAGTCGGATCCGGCGGACTGCATGCCGCCGACGCAGCGGGAGAACATCATCGGCTTCGACCCGCAGGCCACCGACCGGGCGTCGCTGGACCGGCTGCTGACCTCGGTGCGGGTGTCCAGCCAGGAGTGCCTGCTGGACCTGGACGACCGGTTGCAGGCCTACGACTCGTGGCGCACCGCCGCGGACCTGGAGGAGCTGCGGCTGGAGCTCGACGTGCCGAAGCTGCACGCCGTCGGGATCGGCGAGGCGAGCCGGGTGCTCACCACCTACGCGCAGCGCTACCCGGATTCGGTGGGCCGGATGGTGTTCGACGGCGGTCTGGACCCGCAGCTCGACGCGATGGCCGTCGCCGGGGCGCAGGCGCAGGGCGCGGAGCAGACCTTCGACGCGTTCGCCGCCGACTGCGCCGCCCGGGGTTCCTGCCCGCTGGGTCCCGATCCGCGCCGCACCGTGCAGGAACTGGTGCAGCGGACGCGGGCGAGGTCGCTGCCTGCCGCCGACGGGCCGGTGAGCGCGGGCAAGATCGTGCGGGTGCTGCTGCACGGCCTGGGCGAACCGGAGCGCTGGCCGCGGCTGGCGTCGGCGCTGGCCGCGGCGAACTCCGGGGACGGGGCGCGGATCAGCGCGCTCGCCGCCCCGCTGGTGCGGGAGACCGGGGCCGATCCCGCGCGGCTCGACGGCGACCTGATCACCAGTTGCAACGACACCAGGCTGCGGCTGCCCGCCGAGCGGCTCGTGCACGTGGCGACCGAGTGGACGGGGACGAACACGCTGTTCGGCGGCCTGTTCGCGCAGCGCCTCGCCTGGTGCGCGCAGTGGCCGGAACCGCAGGAGGAACCGCCGCCGCCGTCCGCGCCGGGCCTGCCGCCGATCCCCGTGGTGACCACCGAGAACGATCCGCTGGTGCCGGCGCAGGGCAGCAAGCACCTGGCGGAGCAGCTGCCGACGGGCGTCGCGGTCAACTGGCAGGGCACCGGGCACGGCGCGATCGGCCGCTCGGACTGCGTGACCGACGCGGTGAGCCGGTTCCTCGTGCAGGGCGCCTTGCCCGCCGAGGGCAAGGCCTGCCCCGCCTGATCACCCGTGCGCGCGGGTTCCGGGGGTGCGGAGTCCGCTGCCCCCGGAACCCGGTGCGTGCGATCAGCAGCCCGAGCAACACCCGCAGGAAGGTCCGCTGCAACTCGCGCAGCAGCTGCAACCGCCGCTGGCCTGCGGGGTCGTCTCGTTCTCAGTGGGAACCATGGCGTTCTCCTCACGTGCTTGAGCACCAGCGGTAGCGAGCATGCGCGCCCGAACACCGCGGGTGACACCGCCGAGCGAGGGATCGGCCGTCCGCCGACCTGCTGAACAGGCGGCATGCACCCATTGCAATCCGTCACCATCCCGCTCGGTGACCAGCGCGCGGCCCCTCGTCCCGGTGTCGCCCGTTCCGGGAGGGCCGCGCATCGCGCTCCCGCGGCGTCCGACCGGCGTCGCGAGCGCGCCGGAGGTCGCGGCAGGGGCTCACCCGGCGCTCTCGTCGCCGCGCCGCGCTTCCAGGGACGCCTTGCGGGAGCGGGTGGGTTCGCCGGGCATCTTGGGGTGGTCGGGCGGGTAGGGGAGTTCACCGAGGCCGCGGTCGCCGCGGTCGCGTTCGAACCAGTCCAGGGCGAGGTCCAGCGCGCCGGACGAGTCGTCCAGCCCGCGGTGCGGGTCGCCGCGTTCGGCCAGCAGACCGGGAACCGTGCCCAGGTCGAAGTCGTCCGGTTCCGCGTCCGGCAGCTGCTCCCAGGTCAGCGGCATCGACACGGTGGCGCGCGGGGTGCCGCGGATCGACCACGCCGAGGCGACGGTGCGGTCCCGCGCGGCCTGGTTGAAGTCGAGGAACACCCGCCTTCCGCGGTCCTCCTTCCACCAGGCGACGGTCGCCTGCTCGGGGATGCGGCGCTGCACCTCGCGGGCCAGCGCGATCACCGCGCGCCGCACCTCGATGAAGTCCCAACGCGGCTCGACGCGCACCAGCACGTGCACCCCGCGGCCACCGGAGGTCTTCGGGAAGCCGGTGAGGCCGGCCTCCGCCAGCACCTCCCGCAGCACCCGCGCCACCGCCACGGCCTCCGGATATCCGGTGCCGGGCTGCGGATCCAGGTCGATGCGCAGCTCGTCGGGGTGCTCCACGTCCGCCGAGCGCACCGGCCACGGGTGGAAGTCCAGGGTGCCCAGCCCCGCCGCCCACACCAGCACCGCGGGCTCGGTCGGCAGCACGCTGTCGGCGGTGCGCCCCGATGGGAACGTCACCCGCACCGACCGCACCCACTCGGGGGCGCCCTTCGGCACCCGCTTCGCGTAGAACGGCTCGGACCCGACCCCGCCGGGGAACCGCTTCAACGTCGTGGGCCGGTCCCCCACCGCCCGCAGCAACGGTTCGGCGACCGCCAGGTAGTACTCGGCGACCTGGAGCTTGGTGAACCCGCGCTCCGGGAAGTACACCTTGTCCGGGTGCGACAGCCGCACCGCTCTGCCCGCGACGTCCAGTTCCCGCGCTGCCTCCGCCATCCGCGCAGCGTAGGTCGGCGGCTCCGGCACTGCCTGCGACCGCCGTCCGCGGGCTACCGTTGGGCCATGGCGCCAGCAGGCCACGACCCCGACGCCCCGCGGGACCGGTTCGCCGACGACCTCGTCGGGCTGGACCCGCACGACCCGGAGGCGCGGGCCTTCGCCGAACACCTGGACCGGATGGAACGCCCCGGTTCGAAGGCCACCGTCGAAGGCATGCTCACCGGCGTCGACGACTTCGCCCGCTGCGCGAACCGGACGCAGGGGCACCGGCGCGTCGTGGTGGTGTTCGTCGTGCTGCTGATCCTGCTCGGCGTCGGCGTCACCGTGTGGAACGCGGTGGTCTTCATGCTCGGCGCGTTCCTCGGCGGGTGAGCGGGAGCACGCGGGCACTCGATCTTGCGAAGGGTTAGCGTGGACGCATGGATCCGGTCGTGGGCGCCACCCCCAAAGTCGTGAAGTCCGAGCAGGAATGGCGGGAGCAGCTCGGCCCGCAGGAGTACGCGGTGCTGCGGCAGGCCGCCACCGAAGCTCCGTGGACGGGCGAGTACACCGAGACCAAGTCGGTCGGCGTGTACGACTGCCGCGCCTGCGGGGCGGAGCTGTTCCGCAGCACCGAGAAGTTCGAGTCGCACTGCGGCTGGCCGTCGTTCTTCGACGCCCGCGACTCCGACGCGGTGATCCTGCGCGAGGACCGCTCGCTCGGCATGGTCCGCGTCGAAGTGCTGTGCGCGAGCTGCCTGAGCCACCTGGGGCACCTGTTCGAGGGCGAGGGCTACGACACCCCCACCGACCAGCGCTACTGCATCAACTCGATCGCCCTGCGGCACGTCCCGGAGAGCTGACCGGCCACGGTGCTCGGCGATGAGCCGCAGCTGATCGGCCGCGCTCGGCACTCCCGGCACGTCCACCCCGGAGAAGGCGCGGACCAGCTCGGCATCGGTGACCGCCAGGACCAGGTGGTTCACCCCGGTCGGCGCGATGTCCCGCTGGATGCGCTCCAGGCACTCCTGCGGTGTCCCGGCGACCGACAGCTGCTCCGCGAGCTCCGGCGGGGTGAGTTCGTAGGCCCGCGCGAGGTCACCCGCGCCGACGGCGGCGACGACCTCGGTCAGCGAAGCCGGATCCACCCCGTTGCGGCGCAGCTGCTCCGCGGGCATCGCCGAGGCGTACAGGCCGATCATCGCCCGGGCCGCCCGCTTCGCCGCCGCCCCGTCCGGGCCGGTGGCGAACACGATCCAGGCGCCGATGTCCAGCCGCCGCCAGTCCCGCCCGGCCCGCTCCGTGCCGAGCCGCACGTTCGCCACCAGGTGGTCGTAGGCGTCGCGGGTGCAGCTCAACGCGTGGTGCACGCCGTCGGAGATCTCCCCCGCCAGCTGGAAGGACTTCGGGCCGCGCATCGCGCCCAGCAGCACCGGAAGCCGCTGCTGCACCGGGGTGGCGAAGGTGAACAGCCCGTCGTAGCGGAAGAACTCGCCCTGGAACGTGATCGCCCGCTCGTCCAGGAAGGTGCGGATCACGTGGTGCGCCTCCCGCACCCGGGACAGCGGCTTCGTCCGCGCCCAGTCGATGCCGTACTGGGCGAGCAACCCGAAGTTCCCGCTGGAGATCACCACCTCGGCGCGCCCGCCGGTCAGCTCGTCCAGGGTCGCCGCGGCCTGCGCGATCAGCGTCGGTTCGCGCAGCGTCACCGGTGAGACGCTCGGCCCGAACCGGATGCGGCGGGTCCGCGCGGCGGCCGCGGCGAACAGCAGCCACAGGTCCTTGTGCCAGGTCTCGTCGGCGGCGTACGCCGCGTGGAAACCCAGTTCGTCGGCCAGTTCGATCGTCGCCAGCGAGTCGGCCACCGGGTGGTCGGGCAACATCACGTAGCTGAACCGCATCCCGCTCCCCTCGACCGGTGCCCCGTGCAGTCTGCGCCGCCGGGTGATCCGGCCGAACCCGCCGGACGGGTAGATCCGGCCGGTGCCCGGGAATCCGTCGTGGATCATGTGGAACGGTTCAGCATCACATCGTGGAGGGAGGTGCCGTGCCCGTCGACGAGACGCTGCGTTCGCTCCGGCGGTGGTCGCGGACGCCCGGGCCCGCCGACGCGGCGGGCGTGGCGGGCCGGATCGCCGAAGCCATCGTGCTGGGGCTGCTCCCCGACGGGGAGCGGGTTCCCGGCGGCGCGGAGCTGGCCGCGCTGCTCGGCTGCCGGGCCGAGGTGGCGCGGGACGCGCTCGGCAGGCTCGCCGGGGACGGCCTGGTGATCACCTCGGCGGTCGGGCCGCTGATCCGGCGTCCCGCCGATCCGCTGCTGGTCGCGGGCACCGCGCGGCTGCGGGAGCTGGACGCGCACGCGCTGCGGGAGATCTCCGACCAGCACTCCGCGATCGCGGGCACCGCCGCGCTGCTCGCCGCCGAACGCGCCACCGCCGACGAGCTGACCGCGCTGCGCGCGCTCGCCGCCGAGTTCGCCGCCGCCACCGGCACCACCGACCGGCGCAGGCTCGACGGGCGGCTGCACATCGAGATCGCCGCCGCCGCGCAGTCCTCCCGGCTCACCCACCAGGAGATCGCGCTGCAGACCGAGACCGGCGCGCTGCGCTGGCTGCCGTGGGCCGAGGCGATCCCGCACGGCGCCGAGACCGCCCAGCACGCGGCGATCCTCGACGCCATCGAGGCCGGCGCGGGCGACCGGGCCCGCGCGCTCGCCGAGGACCACGTGCGGGCCGGCATCCGGCGGCTCGTCGAATTCCGGCTGTGGTCCGGCGACCGGAGGTGCGGGCGATGAGCGCCGACGCGGCCGCCGCGCACATCAGCGGGATCCTCGACGACGCGGCGCGCTGGTGCACCGAGCTCGGCGAACGGCTGCGCGCCGCGCACGACGGCACGCCCGCGCTGAGCACCGAGGACCTGTCCGCGCTGTGGCAGCCGATCTTCGACCGGCTCGACGCGGAACCGGCGGTCCTCGCGGGCACCGGCGTGATCCTCGCCGACGACGTGCTCACCGACCGGGCGCACTGGCTGGAGTGGTGGCAGCACCGGCCCGCCGACACGCCCCGGTTCCTGCAGGTCGACCACGACCCGGACAGCGTCGGGTTCTACGACTACGCCGCCGCGCCCTGGTTCACCGCGCCCCGCGACACCGGGGCCGGCGTCGTCGTCGGGCCGTACGTGGACTTCGCGGGCACCGACGAGTACCTGGTGACGCTGGCCGTGCCGGTCCGCTCCGGGGACCGCTTCCTCGGGGTGGCCGCCGCCGACCTGCGCACCGGCGAGTTCGAGCGGGCGCTGCTGGCGCGGGTGGGACCGCTGCGGCCGCCGACGGCGCTGATCAACGGCGCGAACCGGGTGGTCGCCTCCAACACGCCGCTGCGGCTGCCCGGCACCCTCGTCACCGCGGGTCCGCTCGCCGCCGACCCCGGCCGGGAGGTGCGCGTCGCGGCACCGCTGGGCGGGCTGCCGTGGCGCGTCGTCCGCGAACCGGGGTGACGGCGTCCGATCAGGGCAGGCGGGGCAGCAGCTCGGCCGGGGTGACGCGCTTGCCGGTGAAGAACGGCGTCTCCTCGCGCACGTGCCTGCGGGCCTCGGTGTAGCGCATCTTCCACATCAGGTCGACGATGCGGTGCAGCTCCGGCGCCTCGAACGCGAGGATCCACTCGTAGTCGCCGAGTCCGAACGAGGGCACCGTGTTCGCCCGCACGTCGGGGTAGTCGCGGGCCGCCATGCCGTGGTCCTTCAGCATCGTGCGGCGCTCGCCGTCGGGCAGCAGGTACCAGTCGTAGCTGCGCACGAACGGGTAGACGCAGAGGAAGTCGCCCGGATCCTCGCCCATGATGAAGGCGGGGAGGTGGCTCTTGTTGAACTCGGCCGGGCGGTGCACCGCCACGTTGCTCCACACCGGGTCGGAGGCCTCGCCGAGCGTCGTCTCCCGGCGGAAACCGGCGTAGGCCTCCTGCAGGGCCTCGATCTTCTCGGCGTGCCACCAGATCATGAAGTCGGCGTCCGACCGCATGCCCGCCAGGTCGTAGACACCGCGCACCACGACCCCGGAATCCGCCAGGCCGTCCAGGTAATCCTGGGTCGCCGCGGCCGTCTTCTCCCGGTCCTCGGGCAGCGCGCCCGGTTCGACCTGGAAGACCGACCACATGGTGTAGCGGATGGTGTCGTTGAGTTCGGAGTAGTTCAGCCGCGCCATGCCCTCATCGTCCCACCACGGCCCGGTCATCCGGTCGCGAGGTGGCGTGTGATGCCGGTCGCGGCCGCCTCCCCGGTCGCGGCGCACGCGGGCACCCCGACGCCGTGCAGCGCCGCCCCCGCCAGTTCCACGCCGTCGAGCTCCCCGACGGCGCGTTCCAGCCCGGCGACCAGGTCCAGGTGGTCCACGCCGTACTGCGGCAGGCCGCCGCCCCAGCGCACCACCGCCGCGTCCACCGGTTCGGCGTCGACCCCGGTCACCTCGCGCAGGTCGGCGAGCACGCCGCGCAGCAGTTCCGCGTCGGTGCGGCGCAGCAGCTCGTCCTGCCCGGTGCGGCCCACCGAGCCGCGCACCAGCGGTTCGCCGCCGGTGCCGGTCAGGTGCGGCCACTTGCGGCTGGTGAAGGTGAACGCCTTCGCGGTGAACGGGGTCCCGTCGGCGTGCACCTCACCGCGGGCGACCAGCGTGCCGGAGGCCGCGGGCAATTCGGTCCCGGTGGGCAGCGCGAGGCCGAACACGGCCATCGACGCCACCTCCACCCGGCCGAGCAGTTCCGCCGCGGCCGGGGACGCCCCGGCCAGCAGCTTCCGCGCGGCGGGAGCGGGCACCGCGAGCACCACCGCGTCGGCCGCCAGCACGTCCGGTGCGGGCGCGGAACCGATCTCCAAGCGCCACCCGGCGCCGTCGCGGTGCAGGGCACGCACGGGAGCGCCCAGCCGCACCTCCGCGGCCGCCGAGTCGGCGAGCGCGGCGACGAATTCGCGGTAGCCGTGCCGGAACGCGCCGAACACCGGCCGCTTCCGCCCGTCCGGCGCGGGAGCGGGCAGCGCCGCCGCGGCGGCCTCGGTGATCGACTTCGCGCCCGCGTCGAGCGCGGCGGTCAGCGCCGGGATCGTGGCGCGCAGGCCGAGTCCGTCCGCGCTGCCCGCGTACACCCCGCCGAGCAGCGGCTCCACCAGCCGGTCCACCACCTCGTCACCGACCCGGGCGCGCAGCAGCCCGCCGACGGAGGCGTCCGCACCGCCCAGCTCCAGCGGCGGCAGGTCGGCTTCGGCGCGCACCGCGGCCACCCCGGCCGGGGACAGCACGCCCGCCACCGACTCCGGGTCGGCGGGCACGCCCATCACGGTGCCCGCGGGCAGCGGGTGCAGGGCGCCGCCCGCGCGCACCCGCGCGGCGACCGGACCCGGGTGCACCACGTCCGCGGCCAGGCCGAGCTCTTCGGCGAGCCGCAGCACTTCGGGACGCCGGGCGAGGAACGCCTCCGCGCCCAGGTCCAGCTCCACCCCGGCCAGCGGCAGCGAGCGCAACTTGCCGCCCAGCGCGTCGGTCTGCTCGACCAGCACGATCTCCGCGTCCGGGCCCAGCGAGCGGCGCAGCCGGTGCGCGGCCACCAGTCCGCTGACGCCGCCGCCGACGACGGCGACGCGGGTCACGAGCGGGCGCTCTCGGCGTGCACCTGCCGCACGACCTCGGTGAGCACTCCGGGGTCGGTCGTGGGCAGCACGCCGTGGCCCAGGTTGAACACGTGACCGGCGGCTTCCCGGCCCTCGGCGAGGATCCGGCTCACCTCGGCGCGGACCGCGTCCAGCCCGGCGAACAGCACCGCCGGGTCCAGGTTGCCCTGCACCACCGGCTCGCGGTCCGGGTCCGCGGCGCGGAGCCGGCGCACCGCCTCGTCCAGCGGGACCCGCCAGTCCACGCCGACCACGTCGGCGCCCGCCGAGCGCATCGAGCCGAGCAGCTCGCCGGTGCCCACCCCGAAGTGGATCTTCGGCACGTCCGGCGCCACCTCGGCGACGCCCTCGAAGATGCGCTTGCTGTGCGGCAGCACGAACTCGCGGTAGTCCCGCAGCGACAGCGCCCCCGCCCAGGAGTCGAACAGCTGCACCGCGTCCACCCCGGCGGCGAGCTGGGTGCGCAGGAAGGTCAGCGTCGTGTCGGCCAGCTTCTCCAGCAGCGCGTGCCAGGTGGCCGGATCGGAGTGCATGAGCGCCTTGGTCCGCTCGTGGTTGCGGCTCGGCCCGCCCTCGACGAGGTAGGACGCGAGGGTGAACGGCGCGCCCGCGAACCCGATCAGCGGGGTCTCGCCGAGCTCGGCCAGCAGCAGCCGCACCGCCTCCGCGACCGGCGCGACCTGCTCGGCGTCCAGCTCCGGCAGCGCGGCGACGGCGGCCGGGTCGCGCACCGGTTCGGCCACCACCGGTCCGGTGCCCGCGACGATGTCCAGCCCGATGCCCGCGGCGTACAGCGGCAGCACGATGTCGCTGAACAGGATGGCCGCGTCCACCCCGTGGCGGCGCACCGGCTGCGCGGTGATCTCGCAGACCAGGTCCGGCGTCAGGCACGCCTGCAGCATCGGGGTGCCTTCGCGGACCTTGCGGTACTCGGGCAGCGAGCGCCCCGCTTGGCGCATGAACCAGACGGGCGTGTGCCGGGGCGCGCCGCCGCGGGCGGCCACGAGCAGCGGGGCGTCGGCGAGGTCCCGGCGGGCCGAGACCGAAGCGGGTGAGGGCATCGGGGGCGCATCCACAAGGTCGAGGTGTCGGAGCCCGGCGCGGTTCCGCGGACGTCGGGCGGGCCACCGCGGCGCGGGCCGACGGCCCTGTCGGGGCCGTTCCGGACATCTTCGCAGACGCTCGCGGCGCCGGACGCGCGGGCAAGATCACGATCGGCCGCGGCGCCCGGCGTGGCGCCCACCCCGCGCCGATCCGGCGGCCTACAGTCCCGGTCCGTGACTGAGATGGCGGCGATCCCCGAGGAGTTCCGGCAGGCAGTGGCCGCGCTGGCCGCGCCCGCTCCGCGCGCCGAGATCGAGGTGACGGAGGTCCGCCCGCCGAAGCGGCTCGCGCCGTGGGCGTACGCGGTGGCGGCGGAGGCCACCGGCCCGGCCGACGAGCTGGCGACCGCCCGCCTGGTGCTGCTGCACGACCCGGACCGCCCGGCGGCGTGGGCGGGGTCGCTGCGGCTCGTGGTGTACCTGCGGGCCGAGCTGGACCCGGAGCTGGCCGCCGATCCGCTGCTGCCCGCGGTCGGCTGGTCCTGGCTGACGGACGCGCTGGAGGAGTCGGGGGCCGCGGCGGACGTGCTGGGCGGGACGGTCACGCTGACCTCCTCGGCCCGGTTCGGCGACATCGCGGGCCCGCCGCGCAGCCACGACCTCGAACTCCGCGGTTCGTGGACGCCGCGGGAGGCGGACCTGGGCGCCCACGCGACGGCCTTCCACCAGTTGATGTCCAGCGCAGCGGGCCTGCCGCCGGTCGGGGTGGCGGTGCTGGACCGGCGGTCGGCGCTGCGCGGAGAGGCTTGAGCCGCGATCTTTAACGATCGGGATTCCCCTCACGAGGTCGCGAAAACCTCGCACAATTGGTTGCCCGGGCAACTTTCTCACGATGTGCAATCAAGGTCTGTCGCACGGACCCGCCAAGGCGTTACGCCAAACACCGAGACCCACCCAAATGAGTGACAAAAACGAACCGCAGTGACAACTCGATCGGGATAGATACCCGATTGATCGTCCCGCTGACCCGCTTGGGCGGTTACGCTGCCCCCGACGACACCACTTTCGGTCGATCAGTGGCGCGGCTGATTGGTCGAGAGTCCCGGTGCCGGTCGGGGGGCACGACCGACTCCAGGGAGGTAGTGACGTGGCTGCCGTCGGCTTAGGTCAGGCCGCTCGAACCACGCCCGCCGGCGCTTTGCCGGCCAACATGGTCCCGCACCCGCGGGAAGAGCTGTTCACGGTGCTCGTGGTGGACGACCATCCGCTGCTCCGGGAGGCCATCGCCGCCCGGTTGCTGCAGATGGGCGCCGGCACGGTGCACGAGGCCGCATCAATGGCCGAGGCCAGGGCTCGCGCTCTGGCCACCGGTCCGTGCGACCTCGCGATCCTCGATCTCGGACTCCCCGACGGGACCGGCATCGACCTGGTGACGGAACTCCGTACCCAGGGCTGGCCGCGAATCGTGGTGCTCGCTTCGTCCGACGACCCCTATGCGGTCCGGGCCGCCTTCCAGGCAGGCGCTCAGGCGTACCTGCTGAAGTCGGCCTCGCCGATGGTCGTCACCGACGGGGTGCGCCGCGTGCTCGACGGCGGCGTGTATGCCGATCCCAGCGTGGCTCCGGTGCTCGCAGCGGGCACTCGGGTTCCGGGAACCGACAACACGCCCCGGGAGCTGTCCGGACGTGAGGTCGAGGTGCTGCAACTGGTGGCCGATGGCCGATCCAACAAGGAGATCGGTGAGGCGCTCAACCTCTCCGCTCTCACGGTGAAGAGTCACCTGTCTCGGATCGGCCGCAAGTTGGGCACCGGAGATCGGGCGCAGATGGTCGCCCTGGCCATGCGGGCCGGGGTGATCAGATGACCGGATGATCCTGATCGGGTGAATCGAGGTCCCACCGCGATCGTCGGGTCCGGTCGGGCTTGACGACCTCGGGCTGGTCGCACCCGCGGGCGGACCGCAACACGTAAGGTCTGATATCCGTGGAAGCTGCTTGCCCCGAGTCCGTCGAGCCCGACCGCCCCGAGCCGGTGCTGCTCACCGAGCCCGCTGACGGCGTCCCGCCGGTGGTGGAGACTCCTGAAGCGCTGGAGACCGGCGCGGCCGCACTGGCCGCGGGGAGCGGTCCGGTCGCGGTGGACACCGAACGCGCGTCCGGATACCGGTACTCCCAACGTGCCTACCTGGTGCAACTGCGCCGAGAAGGCGCGGGGACGGTGCTGGTCGATCCGGTCGCGCTGAACGGTGCCCTGGAACCCCTGAAAGCGGCGCTGGCCGACACCGAATGGGTGTTGCACGCCGCGTCCCAAGACCTGCCCTGCCTGTCCGAGCTTGACCTGCATCCGCAACGGCTGTTCGACACCGAACTAGCCGGGCGCCTGGCCGGGTTCGACCGGGTCTCGCTGGGCACCCTCGTCGAGCGCATGCTCGGCTACCGGTTGGAGAAGGGCCACAGCGCCGCCGACTGGTCGCGCCGGCCGTTGCCCGCCGATTGGCTGGTGTACGCCGCGCTGGACGTGGAACTGCTGATCGACCTGCGCGCCGCGATGCACGACGAGCTGACCCGGCAGGGCAAGCTCGAATGGGCGTGGGAGGAGTTCGAGGCGGTGCGCACCGCCGAGCCGCCCCGCCCGCGCGCCGAACCGTGGCGCCGCACCTCCGGGATCCACCGGATCCGCAACGCCCGCCAGCTCGCCGCCGTCCGCTCGCTGTGGACGGTGCGCGACCGCATCGCCGCGGAGCGGGACATCGCACCGGGCCGGATCCTGCCGGACTCCGCCGTGGTGCAGGCCGCGCAGAGCGGCCCCGGAACCGAAGCCGAGCTGACCGCGCTGCCGGTGTTCGGCGGCAGGCAGCAGCGCCGCCGCGCCTCGACGTGGCTGGGCGCGCTGCGCGCGGCCCGCGAACTCCCCCAGGACGAGCTGCCGGTGGTCTCGCCGCCGCAGGACGGACCGCCGTCGCCGAACCGGTGGGCGGACCGCGACCCGGCGGCCGCCGCGCGGCTGTCCGCGGCCAAGTCGGCCATGTCGGCCATCGCCGAGGAGCACGGGCTGCCGGTGGAGAACCTGCTGCTCCCGGACCTGCTGCGGCGGCTGTGCTGGACGCCGCCGGAGGACCTCGGGGTCGAGTCGGTCGCGAACCGGCTGCGCGAACGAGGCGCCCGGGAGTGGCAGATCGGGCTGACCGCGACGCCGTTGAGCACCGCGCTGCAGGCGGAACCGGGCAAGTAGTCCTGGCGCGTTCGGGCCGCCGCCGCTCCCGGTGCGCGGGGGCGGCGGCCCGATCGGCCGCGGGATCGGCGGCGCAGCACGCCGATGAGCCGTCGGACGCCGGTGCCGTGGAAGCCCGCGTTCCTCCTCCCCGGACGAGCTCCGGTCGCGGGACTCCACGGCCCGATCCGTCGACGGCGAAGACGTGCGGCGACCGGACGCGGTCCGAGCCGCCGAGCTGGGCACGAGGCGTCGAGGTGGGCACGAGCCGTCGAGGTGGGCGGCGGACGGTCCGAGCCGCCGAGGTGGGCGGCGAAACGCGTGCGCGCTCTGCCGCGGGTCGCTGCCGGGACCGCCGCGAACCGGTGCGGCCGATCTCCGCCGCCTCGTCGTCACCGAGCGCGCGGCAGCGGGGTGCGTAGGCTGGCCGCGCGATCTCCCGGCGGCCGAACCCGCAGGTGGGGCTGTGAGCGAACAGACATGGGCGCACCGCCCCGCACCCGGTGGTTACCGGTGGGTAATAAGCGCTAGAGTGGCTGTTACCGACCAGTAGCGGCGGGGCCGGCGCCCACTCCCGGACGAACGCCGCCGGGGCCGGTCCGGAACCCGCACAACGCAGGACCCACACAGTGAGGAGCACGCCGTGGTCGCACCCGCGTCGGCACCAGCCGACCCGCGCAGCGCACGTGCCGTACGGGACGTGGTCTTCGTCGACGGCGTCCGCACGCCGTTCGGCAAGGCAGGCAAGAAGGGGATCTACGGCGAGACCCGCGCCGACGACCTGGTCGTCAAGGTCATCCGCGAACTGCTGCGGCGCCACCCCGAGCTGCCGCCGGAGCGCATCGACGAGGTCGCCATCGCCGCCACCACCCAGATCGGCGACCAAGGGCTGACCATCGGCCGCAGCGCCTCGCTGCTGGCGGGCCTGCCGCAGTCCGTGCCCGGCTTCGCCATCGACCGCATGTGCGCCGGCGCGATGACCGCGGTGACCAGCATCGCGGGCGGCATCGGCTTCGGCGCCTACGACATCGCCATCGCAGGCGGCGTCGAGCACATGGGCAACCACCCGATGGGCGAGGGCGTCGACCCGAACCCGCGCTACGTCGCCGACAGCGTCGTCGACCCCTCCGCGCTGATCATGGGCTCCACCGCGGAGAACGTGCACGACCGCTACCCGAGCCTCACCAAGGAGCGCACCGACGCCTACGCGGCGCTGAGCCAGCAGCGCTACGAGGCCGCGCAGCTCGCCGGCAAGATCGCCGCCGACCTGGTGCCGGTCTCCACCCGCTCCGCCGAGCAGGGCTGGGGCCTCGCCACCGCCGACGAGCCGCCGCGCCCCGGCACCACGACCGAGGCGCTGGCCGGGCTCAAGACCCCGTTCCGCCCGCACGGCCGGGTCACCCCGGGCAACGCCGCCGGGCTCAACGACGGCGCCACCGGCTGCGTGCTCGCCGACGCCGAGACCGCCCGCGAGCTGGGCCTGCCCGTCGGCATGAAGCTCGTCGGCTACGCCTTCGCCGGCGTCGAACCGGAGGTCATGGGCGTCGGCCCGATCCCGGCCACCGAGAAGGCCCTCAAGCGCGCCGGGCTCGACATCTCCGACATCGGGTTGTTCGAGATCAACGAGGCGTTCGCGGTGCAGGTGCTGGCCTTCCTGGAGCACTTCGGCATCGCCGACGACGACCAGCGGGTCAACCCGTGGGGCGGCGCCATCGCCTGCGGCCACCCGCTCGCCTCCTCCGGGGTGCGGCTGATGACGCAGCTGTCCCGGCACTTCGCCGAGCA
The DNA here is from genome assembly GCF_020176785.1 of Saccharopolyspora sp. 6V. Taxonomy (NCBI): domain Bacteria; kingdom Bacillati; phylum Actinomycetota; class Actinomycetes; order Pseudonocardiales; family Pseudonocardiaceae; genus Saccharopolyspora; species Saccharopolyspora sp. 6V. Next base: position 58,268 of record NZ_JAIUKB010000062.1, read on the forward strand.
CCCCGAGGTGCGTTACGGCCTGACCACCATGTGCATCGGCTTCGGCATGGGCGGCACGGTCATCTGGGAGAACCCGAACTTCGACACCGCAGGGGGCGCGAAGTGAGCACGCAGACCGACTTCGCAGCGCTGTTCCCGGACGAGGTCGTCACCCAGGCGCACACCAGGCTGCTGAACGTGCCCGGGCTCGGCGGCGAGCTCGCGCTGATCACCATCGACAACGGCCACGACCACACCCGGCCGTCCACGTTCGGCCCCGGCGGGCTCACCGCGCTGAACGCCGCGCTGGACGAGGCGTTCGCCGCCGAGCCCGCCGCGATCGCGGTCACCGGCAAGCCGTTCGTGTTCGCCGTCGGGGCCGACCTCTCCGGCGTCACCCAGATCGCCGAGCGGCAGCACGCCCACCAGGTCGCGCAGACCGGGCACGACGTGTTCCGCAGGCTCACCGAGTCGACCATCCCCACCTTCGCGTTCGTCAACGGCGCGGCGCTGGGCGGCGGCCTGGAGCTGGCGCTGTCCTGCCACTACCGGACCGTCTCGGAGAGCGTGAACGCGATCGCGTTCCCCGAGTGCTTCCTCGGCCTGTTCCCCGGCTGGGGCGGCACCCAGCTGCTGCCGAACCTGATCGGCGCGGACGCCGCGGTCAGCGTGATCATCGAGAACGCGCTGAACCAGAACAAGATGCTCAACGCGAAGAAGGCCACCGGACTGGGCATCTTCGACGCGCAGCTGGAGAGCGCCGACTTCCTGGAGGAGTCGATCCGCTGGGCGGTGCGCGTGGTCGGCGGCGAGCAGACCGTGCAGCGCGCCGAGATCGACCGCGGCCAGGCCTGGGACGACGCGATCGCACGCGCGAAGGGCATCGTCACCGCCCGCACCCAGGGCGCCTCGCCCGCGGTCACCAAGGCCGTCGAGCTGCTCGAACTGGCCCGCGGCAACGACCTCGACGCCGGGTACGCGGCCGAGACCGAGGCGCTCGCCGACGCGCTCATGTCCGACGAGCTGCGCGCCGGCCTGTACTCCTTCGACCTCACTCAGAAGCGCGTCAAGCGGCCTGCCGGTGCGCCGGACAAGTCGCTGGCCCGCGAGGTCAAGAAGGTCGGCGTCGTCGGCGCCGGGCTGATGGCCGGTCAGCTGGCGCTGCTGTTCGTGCGCCGCCTCAAGGTGCCGGTGGTCATCACCGACGTCGACCAGGAACGCATCGACCGCGGCGTCGGCTACATCCACGGCGAGATCGACAAGCTGCTCGGCAAGGGCAGGCTCTCCCCCGACGGCGCGAACCGGCTCAAGGCGCTGGTCACCGGGTCGCTGGACAAGGCCGCGTTCGCCGACGCCGACTTCGTCATCGAAGCCGTCTTCGAGGAGATGACGGTCAAGCAGGAGGTGTTCGCCGAGCTGGAGCAGCACGTCTCCCCCGAGGCGATCCTGGCCACCAACACCTCCTCGCTGTCGATCACCGAGATGGCGTCGAAGCTGACCAACCCCGAGCGGGTCGTGGGCTTCCACTTCTTCAACCCGGTCGCGGTGCTGCCGCTGCTGGAGATCGTGCGCGGCGAGAAGACCGACGACGCCTCGCTGGCCACCGCGTTCTCGGTCAGCAAGCAGCTCAAGAAGTCCAGCGTGCTGGTCAAGGACGCCCCGGCGTTCGTGGTGAACCGGCTGCTGACCCGCTTCATGGGCGAGATCATCGCCGCCGTCGACGAAGGCACCCCCTTCGACGTCGCCGACCGCGCGCTGACCCCGCTGGGCCTGCCGATGAGCCCGCTGGTGCTGCTGCAGCTCGTCGGCCCGGCCGTCGCCCAGCACGTCAACGAGACGATGCACGCGGCGTACCCGGACCGGTTCGGCATCAGCGAGAACCTGCAGCGGTTCGTCAAGGCCGGCAAGACGGCCGTGTGGCAGCAGGACGAGCAGGGCGGCCAGGTCGTCGACCCCGAGGTCGTCGCGCTGTGGGAGCAGGGCTCGAACCCGTCGACCTCCGAGCAGGTGCGGGACCGGGCGCTGGAGGCGCTGGCCCAGGAGATCCGGCTGATGCTGGACGAGGGCGTCGTCGCCGAGGCGCAGGACATCGACCTGTGCATGCTGCTCGGCGCGGGCTGGCCGTTCTGGCTGGGCGGCATCACCGCCTACCTGGACCGTTCCGGCATCGCCGAGCAGGTCAACGGCACGCGGTTCCTGCCGAAGGGCGTGGCCTCGGTGCCCGCCTGATCAGGTTCTCGTGACGGGGCCGGGACGACCTGTCGTCCCGGCCCCTGTTCCGTGGGAGCCGGCCGTTCGGTCACCACAACGGCGCAGGTGGCGCACCAGGCGTTCCGCGCGCGGGATGCACTTCCCGACCACCACTCTGGTTGAGCACGATGAGCCTTCCCGGGTACGCCCGTTGCGCGATCTCCACGTCACGGTGGTCGAAATCGCCGGCACCTGGCCGCTGTCAGCGTCCGGGACTTGCTTGAACGGCATCGAGCGAACGCAACGACATGTCTTGGTATGCGGCCGCGGTGGCCCGAACCACGTCGTCGATGTCGTACGTCGATATCCGGCACAGGACGGCGGGGACCGAGCCGAGCAGCTCCGGTTCGGAACGCCGTAACCTCGCCACAGCCCGCGCTGTCTTCGGCGCTCAGTTGACTGCTTTCGTCACCTACGACCAACGACTGTCGGCGTCCGCGAGCGCGGAAGGCCTGCCGGTTAGCTACTACGGGTCATACATCGACCGGCAGTTCCACACACACGTCGAGGCCGCCGTTCGGGACGGACCGGGCCGTCACACGACCGCCGTGGGCGGTGACGGCGGCGCGGACGATGGACAGGCCCAGGCCCGCGCCGGTGCGGGCCGTGCGCTGCATGCCCGCTCGACGGAACGGGGCGAAGAGGGCGTCCACCTGATCGGGGTCGATCAGCGGGCCCGAAGACGACACCCGCAGCAGCGCCGAACGCCCGGCGATCGTCGTCACGACCTCGACCCAGCCACCGTCGACGTTGTGGCGCACGGCGTTCTCCAGCAGGTTCTCCGCGATCCGTTCCAGCAACGCCGGATCGCCCAGCACGAACACCGGCTCGCCGTGGCAGGTGATCCGCACCGACCGCGCCTGCGCCTCGGCCTCGACGCCGCGCCGGGCTCGGACCGCGACCTCGTGGAGGTCCACCCGCTCCCGCTCGGCCAGCTCCGCGCCGTCGGTGCGGGCCAGCAGCAACAACGCCTCCACCAGCCGTTCCGCCCTGGCCGCGGCCTCGCGCAGCACCTCCGCCATCCGGCGCAGCTCCTCGGCGTCGGCGTCCGGGTCGCTCAACGTCACGTCCAGCTCGGTGCGGATCACCGCCAGCGGGGTGCGCAGCTCGTGGCTGGCGTTGGCGACGAAGCGGCGCTGCGAGTCGAACGCGGCCTGCAACCGGTCGAGCATCGCGTCGAAGGTGTCGGCCAGCTCCGCTACCTCGTCGCGCGGACCGCCCAGCGCGATCCGCTCGTCCAGCGACTCCGCGGACAGCCGCCGCGCCGAATCCGTCACCTCCTGCAGCGGGCGCAGCACCCGGCCGGTCACCGTCCACGCCAGCACCGCCGCCGCCAGCACCACCGCCACGAACGCGACGCCGCCGGCGGTGAGCACCTGGTGGCGGGCGGAGGCGCGCAGCGCGGCCCCGAGCTGCTCGGCGGGCACCAGCGCCTCGCCGACCCGGACCAGGCCACCGGGTGGAAGGCGCGGCACGCCCGCGACGACGTTGCCCACCAGCAGCCAGCCCAGCCACAGCAGCAGGGCGCTCACCGCGGCCACCAGTCCGGTGGCGAGCAGCGTCAACCGCGCGCGCAGCCCGGGACCGCGCCGGATCAGCGGGCGCAGGCCGGGTGGCACCGCCGGACGGCCCACGCTCACGCCCCGGTGTGCTCGGCGCGGCCCGCCGACGGCACCCGGTAGCCGGAGCCGACGACGGTGTCGATGACCGCGGGCTCGCCGAGCTTCTTGCGCAAGGTCATCATCGTGACCCGCACGGTCGTGGTGAACGGGTCGGCGTGCTCGTCCCACACCCGCTCCAGCAGCTCCTCCGAGCTGACCACCGCCCCACCGGCCGCCAGCAGCACCTCCAGCACGCCGAACTCCTTGCGGGTCAGCTCCACCTCCGAGCCGTCGCGCCGCACCACCCGCCGCGCCGGGTCCAGCTCCAAGCCGCGCGCGGTCAGCAGCGGCGGCACCGCCGGAGTCGCGCGCCTGCCCAGCGCCCGCACCCGCGCGATCAGCTCCGGGAACGCGAACGGCTTCGCCAGGTAGTCGTCGGCGCCGAGCGACAGGCCGTCCACCCGGTCCTGCACGGTGCCGCTGGCGGTCAGCATCAGCACCCGGGTGAGCTCGCCGGAGGACACGACCTCGCGGCACAGCTCGTCCCCGGACATCACCGGCAGGTCCCGGTCCAGCACGATCACGTCGTACCGGGTGATCGACGCCTTCTCCTGGCCGCTCTCGCCGTCGTAGGCGACGTCCACAGCCATGCCTTCCCTGCGCAGCCCGCGGGCGACGGCGTCGGCCAGCGGCTGCTCGTCTTCCACGACAAGGATTCGCACCGGTTCACCGTGCCACAACCGGCGCGGGCGGGGATCACCAGCGGGCGCACGGCGGCCCCGCCACCACGCGGGTGGCGGGGCCGCCGGTCGTGCTGCTCAGGCCTCGCGGCGGGCCGGACCGTCCAGCTCGGCGACCTGCTGCTGGTCGCGGAGCCGGTCCGCGACCCACTCGGTGACGCGGCGCGCCACGTCCTGCTCGGTGAGGCCCAGGTCGGCCAGCACCTGCTCGCGGGAGGCGTGCTGCAGGAACTCGTTGGGCACCGCCAGGTCGCGCAGCGGCACGTCCACCCCGGCGTCGCGCAGCGCGGCCGCCAGCGCCCAGCCGAATCCGCCGTGCCTGCCGCCGTCCTCCAGGGTGACGACCAGCTCGTGCTCGGCGGCCATGGTCACGACCTGCTGCGGCACCGGCGTCACCCAGCGCGGGTCGACGACGGTGACGCCGATGCCCTGCGCGGCCAGGCGCCGCGCCGCGGCCACCGCGGTCTCGCCGAACGCGCCGACGACGGCCAGCAGCACGTCGCTGCGCTCGCCCCCGTCCGGCCGATGCAGCACGTCGACGCCGCCGACGCGCTCCAGCGCCGGGACCTCCTCGATGACCGAGCCCTTCGAGAACCGCACCACCGTCGGCCCGTCGTCGACGGCGACGGCCTCGCGCAGCTCCTCCCGCAGCGTCACCGCGTCGCGCGGCGCCGCCACCCGGATGCCCGGGATCAGGCCGAGGATCGACATGTCCCACATGCCGTTGTGGCTGGCACCGTCGTCACCGGTGATGCCGGAGCGGTCCAAGGTCACCGTCACCGGCTGGCGGTGCAGCGCCACGTCCATCAGCAGCTGGTCGAACGCGCGGTTCAGGAACGTCGAGTACACCGCGAACACCGGGTGCAGCCCGCCCATCGCCATGCCCGCGGCGGAGGTCATCGCGTGCTGCTCGGCGATGCCCACGTCGAAGCAGCGGTCCGGATAGGCCTTCGCGAACTTGTCCAGGCCGGTCGGCCCGAGCATCGCGGCGGTCATCGCCACCACGTCGGAGCGCTCGCCACCGATGCGCACCAGCTCGTCGGAGAACACGTTCGTCCAGCTCTTCGGCGTCGGCGAGGTCGGCAGCCCGGTCTCCGGGTTGATCACCTTCACCTGGTGCATCTGGTCGGCCTCGTGGTTCTCCGCCGGGGCGAAGCCGTTGCCCTTGCGGGTGACGGCGTGCACGATCACCGGGCCGCCGAAGGAGCGCGCCATCGCCAGCGCCTGCTCCATGGCCTTCATGTCGTGCCCGTCGACCGGGCCGAGGTACTTGATGCCGAGGTCGGAGAACATCACCTGCGGGCTGAACGCGTCCTTGAGCCCGGACTTCGCGGCGTGCAGGCCGGTGTAGAGCGGCCTGCCGACCACGGGCAGGTTGCGCAGCGTGCTGCGGCCGCGCTCCAGCGCCTTCTCGTAGCCCGGGTTGAGCCGCAGCGCCGAGAGGTGCTCGGCGAACCCGCCGATGGTGGGCGCGTAGGAGCGGCCGTTGTCGTTGACGATGATGACCAGCGGGCGCTCCTGGTCGGCGGCGATGTTGTTCAGCGCCTCCCAGCACATGCCGCCGGTGAGCGCGCCGTCGCCGACGATCGCCACCGCGTGCCTGCCGCCGCCGGTGAGCTGGAACGACCGAGCCAGCCCGTCCGCGTAGGACAGCGAGGTGGAGGCGTGCGAGTTCTCCACCAGGTCGTGCTCGCTCTCGGCGCGCGACGGGTAGCCGGACAGGCCGTCCCGCTTGCGCAGCCGGTCGAAGCCCTCCTGACGACCGGTCACGATCTTGTGCACGTACGCCTGGTGCCCGGTGTCGAAGACCACCGCGTCCCGCGGTGAGTCGAACACCCGGTGCACCGCCAAGGTCAGCTCCACGGCGCCCAGGTTCGGGCCGAGGTGCCCGCCGGTGCGGGACACCTTCTCGATCAGGAAGGAGCGGATCTCAGCGGCCAGCTCCACCAGCTCACCGTGCTCCAGGCGTTTCAGGTCGGCCGGACCTTGCACGGATTCCAGCAGCGTCACCGCTCCACCTCGTTCGTCATCCCGCATCACATGCCTTCACCACCGGGGCGGGGCGCCTCGCGACGGCCGGGCTCACCCTCGGGGAACCGCGACCAGTCTACGGAGCACGACCACCCGCTCCGGACAAGGTACGCACGCCACCGGGGAGGCCGGATCACCGGTCAAGGCGACGCCCGCACCGGTCTCACCGGCCACAACGAACACCCGGCGACAACTGGGAACGGCTTGCGCAGCGGGATTTCCTCCAGTCGAGCGGACCAGCACCACCCGTTCCGACCAACGCGACCACTCACCGCACACGTCGCACGTTCGAGGCGGACGACCACCCGGCCCGGGAAGCCGGCCGCGTCATAGCCCTGTCCTGTCAGCGGCGAAGCCGATGAGCAGCGCCCACGCACGCAACAGGACCACCCGCGGGTTCTCAGCGGGATTCTCGCGAGGACAGCTTTTTTCCTCGTGGCGGAGCCACTAGGGAAAAAGATCCCGCAGCGAGAATCCCGCTGAGGTTCCGCCGCCCCAGCCCTACGCAGCAGAAGACAGCGAGACAGGCGTCAGCCGCGGGTCAGGAGGGCTATGCACTCCATGTGATGAGTCATCGGGAACGCGTCGAACGCCTCCAGGTCCGCGAGCCGGTAGCCCTGCTCGGCGAACAGGCTCACGTCCCGCGCCAGCGCCGCCGGATCGCAGGCCACGTGGACCACGCGCTCCGGCCCCGCCGCGCACACGGCCTCGACGATGCGGCGCCCGGCGCCCTTGCGCGGCGGGTCCAGCACCACCACGTTCGGTGCGGGCAGCTCCTCGTCGGCCAGCACCTCCTCCACGGTGCCCGCCCGGAACGACACCTGCGGCAGGTCGCGGAGGTTCGCCACGGCGTCCTCGGTGGCGCGCCGCGAGGACTCCACCAGCAGCACGTCCCCGGCGGGCCCGGCCTGCTCGGCGAGCACCGAGGCGAACAGCCCCACCCCGCCGTAGAGGTCCCAGGCCACCCCGCCCGCCGGAACCTGCGCCATCCGGGCGACGGCCCGCGCGAAGGTGTCGGCGGCCGCCGGGTGCACCTGCCAGAAGCCGTCCGCGGACACGTCCCAGGAGCGGCCGGCGGCCTGCTCCCGCGCCGTGGCGGAACCGTGCACCGGCGTGCTCACGACGGCACCGCGCTTGCCGCGGCGGCGCTGCGGGGCGCGTTCGCGCAGCGTCAGGTGCACCGCGGAGTCCGCGTCGGCCGCGACCTCCAGCTCGGCGCCCTGCGGCCACTCCCGGTCGGTGAGCCCGTCCAGCGCACCGCGCACCGTGATCGGGCAGTCCTGCACCGGCAGCACCCGGTGGCTGCGGTGCGGGTGGAACCCGGGCCGCCCGACCCGGTCCACGGCCAGCCGCACCCGGGTGCGCCAGCGCAACGGCCCGCCGGGCAGCTCCTGCACCTCGACGGACCGGTCCAGCCCGGCGAGGCGCTGCAACTGCTCGTGCAGCACCGCCGCCTTCAGCTCCCGCTGCGTGCCGTGGTCGGCGTGCTGCCAGTCGCAGCCGCCGCAGCGGTCGTGGCCCAGCGCCATGTCGGCCAGCGGGCACGGCGGCGCGACGCGCCCCTCCGCGGCGGTGAACACCTCGACGGCGTCCGCCCGGCAGAAGCCCTTGCCCGGGTCGTCGGTGACCTCGGCCAGCACCACCTCGCCGGGCAGCGCGTGGCGCACGAACACGACGCGCCCCTCGTGCCTGGCCACGCAGTGGCCGCCGTGCGCGACCGGCCCCACGTCCAGCTTCAGGCGCCTGCCGGTCCAATCCAACTTCTCGGTCACCGACGTTCAGTCCCCTTCGATTCGCCCAAACCGCGGCGCAACGCGCCCGGCATCACCCGGGTCTTGGCGCGCTGCTTCGCCCGGGTCGACGACGCGAGCTGCCACGGCACGCTCGTCACCATCACCCCCGGCTCGAACAGCAACCTGCCTTTGAGCCGCAACGCGCTCTGGTTGTGCAGCACCTGCTCCCACCAGCGCCCCACCACGTACTCCGGGATGAACACCGTGACCACGTCACGGGGGCTGTTGCGGCGGATCCGCTTCACGTACTCGATCAGCGGCCGGGTCACCTCACGGTACGGGGACTCGATGACCTTCAGCGGCACCGGCATGTCCTTCGACTCCCAGATGGCGGTGAGCTTCCTGGTCCCGGCGTCGTCGACGTTCACGGTGACCGCTTCGAGCGTGTCGGGGCGGGTGGCGCGCGCGTAGGCCAGCGCGCGCAGCGTCGGCAGGTGCAGCTGCGAGACGAGCACCAGGGCGTAGTTGCGCGACGGCAGCACCGCGGGCTCGGCGTCGTACTCCGCCAGCTCCTCCTGCACCGAGTCGTAGTGCCTGCGGATCGCCGTCATCAGCAGGTAGATCGCGCCCATCGCCGCCAGCGCGATCCACGCGCCCTTCGCGAACTTCGTCACCAGCACGATCACCAGCACCGATCCGGTCAGCACCAGCCCGAACGCGTTGATCGCCTGGGAACGCCGCATCCGGCGCCGCGCCGCCTGGTCCTGCTCCTTGCGCAGCAGCCGGTTCCAGTGCCGCACCATGCCGGTCTGGCTCACCGTGAACGACACGAACACGCCCACCACGTACAGCTGCACCAGCCGGGTGACCTCGGCGTCGAAGGCCAGCACCAGCACCACCGCGAACGCGGCGAGGAACAGGATCCCGTTGGAGAACGCCAGCCGGTCGCCCCGGGTGTGGAACTGGCGCGGCAGGTAGCGATCCTGGGCGAGGATCGATCCGAGCACCGGGAACCCGTTGAACGCGGTGTTCGCCGCCAGCACCAGGATGATCGCGGTCGCCGCCGTCACGAAGAACGCACCGGGCGGGAACACGTCGAACACCGCGCCCGCGATCTGCGCCACCATCGTGTGCTGCACGTAGCCGGGCGGCGCCGAGGTGATCTGCGCCGCCGGGTTCTCCGCGAGCCGCACCCCGGTGAGCTGCGCGAGCCAGATCAGGCCCATCAGCATCGCCACCGAGATGGCGCCCATCATCAGCAGCGTCGTCGCCGCGTTGCGCGACTTCGGCTTCTGGAACGCGGGAACGCCGTTGCTGATCGCCTCCACCCCGGTCAGCGCGGCCGCGCCCTGCGAGAACGCGCGCATCACCAGGAACACGAACGCGAGCCCGGCCAGCTGGTTCTCGTCCGGCATGACCTCGACGCCCGCGCTCTCCGCGCGCATCGGCTGGTCCAGCACCACGGCCCGGAACAGGCCGAACACGATCATCCCGAGCACGCCGAGCAGGAACGCGTACACCGGCACGGCCAGGAAGCCGCCGGATTCGCGCAGGCCGCGCAGGTTGATCGCGGTGAGCACCACGATCGCCGCGACCGCGAACCACTCCTTGTGGGTGGCCACGAACGGGATCAGCGCGCCGACGTTCGCCGCCGCCGAGGAGATCGACACCGCGACGGTCAGCACGTAGTCGACGAGCAGCGCGCTGGCCACCGTCAACCCGGCGTGCCTGCCGAGGTTCACGGTCGCGACCTCGTAGTCGCCACCGCCGGACGGGTAGGCCCGCACGTTCTGCCGGTAGCTGGCCACCACGGTGAGCATCACCAGCGCGACCAGCGCTCCCACCCACGGCGTCCACGCGTAGGCGGACAGGCCCGCCACGGACAGCACCAGGAAGATCTCCTCCGGTGCGTACGCCACCGAGGACATGGCGTCGGAGGCGAACACGGGCAGCGCCAGCCGTTTCGGCAACAGCGTGTGCGACAACCGGTCACTGCGGAACGGACGCCCTACCAGCAGGCGTTTCGTCGCGGTCGCGAGCTTGGACACGGGCATGAGCGTAAGTGCTCCGCTCGCGCGCGCCGCCGGGCCCGCCCGTGGCGCAGGTCTCCCCGCCCCCGGCCGCGTGACCGGCGCCGTCGGCCTCGGCTACCGTGCACACGCTGAGAGCGGCGGTTCCCCGCCGGCGAGCGTGCGGCAGCCGCGCAGCCGCCTCGCCGGGTACCGTCACGCTGGCGCGGCGGTCGGCCGCCGTGCCGCCGACCGCCCGTGATGAGGAGACAAGGCCGTGCACGTCGTGATCCTGGGCTGCGGCCGGGTGGGGGCATCCCTCGCCGCCGCCCTGCAACGGCTCGACCACACCGTCGCCGTGGTGGACAAGGACGAGGGCGCGTTCCACCGGCTCGGCAAAGACTTCACCGGCCGCCAGGTCACCGGCAACGGATTCGACCGGGACGTGCTGACCGAAGCGGGCATCGAATCCGCCGCGGCGTTCGCCGCCGTCTCCAACGGCGACAACTCGAACATCATCGCTGCCCGGGTGGCGCGCGAGACGTTCGGCGTGGAGCACGTCGTCGCCCGCATCTACGACCCGAAGCGCGCCGCCGTGTACGAGCGGCTCGGCATCCCCACCGTGGCCACCGTCCCGTGGACCACCGACCGGTTCCTGCGGATGCTGCTGCCCGAAGGGGTCGCGACCGCCTGGCGCGAACCGTCCGGCGCCGTCGCCGTGCTGCAGCTGCCGCTGCACGAGGACTGGGTCGGCAGGCGCGTCGTCGAGCTGGAGGACACCACCGGCGCCCGGGTGGCGTTCGTGATGCGCTTCGGCGGCGGCGTGCTGCCCGACCGCAAGACCGTCATCCAAGCCGACGACGACGTCTACGTCGCCGCGCTGTCCGGCACCGTCACCGACGTCACCGCGGCGGCGCTGCGCGCACCAGAGGAGACCGAGTGATGCGCATCGCGATCGCCGGCGCCGGGGCCGTCGGCCACTCCATCGCCGGTGAGCTGCTCGACGGCGGCCACCAGGTCATGCTCATCGAGCGCGGCACCGAGAACTACCGGCCGAAGACCCTCCCCGACGTGGAGTGGGTCCTCGCCGACGCCTGCGAACTCGCCTCGCTGGAGGAGGCCGGGTTGCAGTCCTGCGACGTGGTCATCGCGGCCACCGGCGACGACAAGGTGAACCTGGTGGTCTCGCTGCTGGCGAAGACCGAGTTCGCGGTGCGCCGCGTCGTCGCCCGGGTCAACGACCCGCGCAACGAGTGGCTGTTCACCACCTCCTGGGGCGTCGACGTGGCCGTGTCCACGCCGCGGATGCTCGCCGCCATGGTCGAGGAGGCCGTCAACGTGGGCGACCTGGTGCGGCTGATGACGCTGCGGCAGGGCCAGGCGAACCTCGTGGAGATCACCCTGCCCCAGGACACCTCGCTCGCGGGCCGCCGGGTGCGGGACCTGGCGCTGCCGCCGGACGCGGCGCTGGTGACGATCCTGCGCGGCGGCCGGGTCATCGTCCCGCAGCAGGACGACCCGGTGGAGGCCGGCGACGAGCTGCTGTTCGTGGCGGCGGCCGAGGTGGAGCCGCAGATCCGCGAAGCGGTCCACGGCCGCTGAGCGACTGGTAGCGGAGTCCCCCTGCTCCCGCAGGCGGGGAGCCAGCCACCATCTGGGCAGCAGGGCCCCGCGGGTGCTTCAGCGCCGCCCTCGCGGGGACGGCGCCCCCGTGCGGCGGAGCCGACGATCCCGCGACGAGGACGGGAGGTTCACCCGTCCCCGCGGCGAGCGGAGGCGGGAGGAGCTCAGTTCTCGCCTTCGGGCAGGGTGTGGCGGGCGTAGGCGGCCCGGTCGGCGGCGTCGCGCTCGGCCTGCTCGCGGTCCGCGGCCTCCTGCGCGATCTTCGAGGCGCGGCGAACGGCCCACACGGTCACCAGCAGCGCCAGCACCGTCAGCGGGTAGCCCATCGCGATCCGCGCGAACCCGAGCCACGCGGTCTCGTCCGCGTTGTACAGCCACTGCTGCACCACGTACTTGGCGGCGAACACGACCACCCACGCGAGCGTGGCGATGTCGTAGGCGCGCAGCGCCGCCCGCTGCTTGCGCCAGCCGAAGCCCAGCGAGTTCAGCGCCGACCAGGCCACGCCCACCAGCGGCCAGCGCGCCAGCACCGACAGCAGGAACACGCCGCCGTACACCAGGCTGGTCCAGATGCCCAGCAGGAAGAAGCCCTTGGCGTCCCCGGAGCGGTAGGCGATGAACGAGCACACGGCCACGCCCAGCACCCCGGAGATCGCGGGCTGCAGCGGTTCCTTGCGCACCAGGCGCCACACCGCGATCGCCACCGCCAGGCCGATCGCCGACCAGATCGCGGGCATCATCCCGGTGAACGCGTTCACCAGCACGAACACCACGATCGGCACGGCCGAGTAGGCGAGGCCGGAGACCCCGCCCATCTGCTCCAACAGGGTCTTCTCGGACAGCGGGGTCGCGGCGTCGTCCGCGGCGCCCGGTGGCACCTGCCCGGTCTCGGGCTCGGCGGCGGGCCGCTGGTGGTCGGCCGCCGGTGTCTCGCGTTCGCTCATGCGGTGTTCTGCAACTCGTAGTAGGGGTTGTACAGCACCTTGCAGCCGTCCCGGACCGCGATCCGGCCGCGGGCCTTGATGGTGCGGCCCGGTTCGATGCCGGTGATCCGGCGCCTCCCCAGCCACACCAGCGTCACGCCTTCGGTGCCGTCGAACAGTTCGGCTTCCAGCGTCGGAGCGGAGTTCTTCGGGGACATGTCCACGCTGCGCAGCCTGCCCAGCACCACGGCCTCCTGGCCGCACCGGCAGTCGCAGGCGCGCTGCGCCCCGTCCGCCTGCGCGCGCTCGGAGAGGTCGTCGGCGTCGAGCTCGGCGACGTCGCTGGTCAACCGACGCATGAAGCGGCGCCAGTAGCCGCCCCCGGTGTTGCTCATCGCTAGCGCTCCACGTACGCCTGGGACTGAACACGATCGGCGGAAGCCCGTCGGAACGGCGGGCCACCGGGTCTTCCGATGACTTCTCGGGGCACTGCTGCGCGCTCCGAACACCAGCGTAGCCCGCGCTCAGCCGCGCGTCGCCACCCTGGCGCCAAAACGAAGTCGATCACCCGAAAGCGTGATCAACTTCGGGATCAGGCCTGCTGCTGCTCGCCGTTCTGCGCCTGCTGGATGTGCCGCGCGATGGATTCGGGCAACTCGATCGGCAGCGGCGTGCGCACCGGCAGCGGGTCCTCACCGCGGACCACCACGGTCTCGTCGAGCACCGTGTACAGCAGCTTCGAGCAGGCCTCCGCGGTCTCCGCCGGCCCGGCGGCCACCCCGCGGACCATCCAGCGCGGGCCGTCGACGCCGACGAACCGCAGTGCGGCGCGCGGCGAGTCGCCGACCAGCTCGCGGCCCCACTCGCCGTCCTCCTCGTGGACCGTGGCGCCGTCCCGGCGCAGCTGCGCGGTCAGCTCGGCGCGGACCTCCGGCCACAGCTCGGCGCTGCGCGGCGCGGCGAACGCGCTGATGGTCAACCGGCCCACCCGGGTCACCAGGTGCACCGCGCGCACCGGGCCCGCCGGGTCCACCTCGACCTGCAGCTGGCTGCCCTCCGGTACCGGCAGCCGCACCGAACCCAGGTCCAGCCGCTCGACCTCGTCGCCCGCGGGCAGCTCACCGAGGTCGTAGGGCCCCAGGCCCGACTCCGACCCGGCGGCCTCCGCGCTCTCCGCCGGCACGCCCTCGTCCTGCCGCGAGTCCCGCCCGCGACGGCCCAATCCGAACATCCCCTCAGACCTCCGTCCTGTGCTCGGAACCGGCGGACGCCGGTCCCGTCAGCACCTCGTGCCCGCCGGTGGATCCGTGGCCACCGGTCCCCCGCTGCGATTCGGGCAGCGCCTCGACCTCTTCGAACACCGCGCACTCCACGCGCTGCACGACCAGCTGGGCGATGCGGTCGCCGCGCCGCAGCGACAAGGTCTCAGCACGATCATGATTGATCAAGCAGACCTTGATCTCACCGCGGTACCCGGAATCGATCGTGCCCGGGGAGTTCACCACCCCCAACCCGGCGCGCGCGGCCAGCCCGGAACGGGGATGCACGAACCCGGCGTACCCCTCGGGTAACGCGAGCGAGACGCCGGTGCCGACGAGCGCTCGCTCGCCGGGGCGCAGCACGAGGTCGCTGGTCGTCACCAGATCGGCGCCGGCATCACCGGGCCGGGCGTACGACGGGATCGGCACTTCGGGGTCGAGACGGGTCAGCAGGACCTTCACGTTCGGCACGGGCGGCGAGACTACCCTGGAGGCGTGTCGGAGAGCGCAGAAGCAACCAGCCCCGCCGCGGACGCCCCCGGTCAGGGGAACGTCGGCGAGTCGCGGACCTACCGGGAACGGCTGTACGCGGCCTGGTGGACCTGGCCGTTGCCGCTGGTGATGGCGGGCCTGCTGGCCGCCGAGGTGCACATGGGCTATCCGGGGATCCGGGCGTGGCTGCCGTACGTGCTGCTGCTGCCGATCGCGGTGGCGGTCCCGCTGTGGCTCGGCCGGACGAAGATCGAGGTCACCCGCGGGGAGCTGTGGGTCGGCGACGCGCACGTGCCGCTGCGCTTCATCGAGGACGCCGAGGTGGTGCCCGCCGCGGAGAAGCGGCGCGCGCTGGGCCCGGAACTCGATCCGGCCGCATTCGTGGTGCACCGTCCCTGGGCACCCGCATCGGTGCGGATCTGGCTCGACGACGAAGACGACCCCACCCCCTACTGGGTGGTGAGTTCCCGCCGTCCGGAGCAATTGGCCGCCGCATTGCGGAGTTGAGCGGATCCGCGGAGCACACCGCGCCACTCCGGCCGTCGGCCACCGGAAACAACAAACCTGGGCGCACGACCACTCGTGAGCCCAGGTCCGTGTTCGGTCTTCGCCGTTCCCATTCGCCGCGTCCGCCGACTCGCCGCAGCCGATCAGCCCGCCCCGGACCGGTGGGCCCCCCGGCCCAAGCCGCCGGGTCGTGCTGCGCCCGGACAGCCGTGGCCCGACCGCGAGAACGCCCCTCCAGGTCGCCCTCGCCACCAGGCCCGTCCGGGCGTCACCGCAGGCCACCCCGCCTGCGGACCCCGTCCGGTACTGCTCAGGCAGCGCAGTCGCGGCAGATCAGGCCGCCGTTGCGCTCCTCGGCCAGCCTGCTGCGGTGGTGCACCAGGAAGCAGCTGGAGCAGGTGAACTCGTCGGCCTGCTTGGGCAGGACCTTGACGGTCATCTCCTCACCGGACAGATCGGCTCCCGGCAACTCGAAGTTCTCCGCGATCTCCGATTCATCGGCGTCGACGACGCCGGATTGCGCTTCGTTGCGCCGCGCCTTGAGCTCCTCCAACGAGTCTTCCGTCATTTCCTCGGACTCGCTGCGGCGCGGAGCGTCGTAGTCGGTCGCCATCGTGATTCACCCCTGCGATAGTGGAGACTGCAATGGTGTGCCGCTGGTAAACGTTCCAGGGCTCTCATTTGTGCCCGGAGGCATGCGTGACGGTGATCTCGCCTGCTGCGCCCCAAGTTCCCCCTGAAACGAGCCGCTCTCGCTCCCCGTCACTGCCCGAGGCGCCGAGAGGGTAGCCCATCCTCGAACCGCAGACGCATGAGGTCACCCATATGTGTGGTGTGCACTGCACCGAGGCATCCGACAAGATCACCCGAACGTCTGCTTCAGCAGACGCAACGAGTGCGACACGACGGCCTGTCCGGCGACGCGGAACCGACCGCCAACGCCTAGGCTGATCGCGCAACGTCCGATCCGATGACGGCAAGAGGAGAGTGGCAGGACGTGTCAGCCGCGACTTCACGCTGGGGCGCCCAAGGCCCCCGATACCGGCGACGGCGACCGCTGCCAGCTCTGCTCGTGCTGGGGCTGCTGGTCGTCCTGTCCGGTCTGATGTGGACCCGGGTCTTCGAGACCACCGAGGACGTCGAGACCGCCACCCGGTGCACCGTCCCGGGCGCGCCAACCGCGCCGCCCGAACCCGACGCCGATCCGCAGCAGGAACCGCCCGCGCTGGGCCAGATGCTGCCCCGCGACGCGCTGGACCGCACCAACCCCATCCCGGCCCACGACGTGAAGGTGCGGGTGCTCAACGGCAACGGCGAGGCCAACCAGGCCGGTCTCATCAGCCAGGAGCTGACGAACTACGGGTTCGCGCCCGGCGGTGAGCCGGACAACGACCCGGTCTACCCGAACTACGACCTCGACTGCCACGGCCAGATCCGCTTCGGCGCGGCCGGGGCGAGCGCGGCCCGCACGCTGAGCCTGATGGTCCCGTGCGCGCAGCTGGTGCGCGACGACCGCAACGGCGACACGCTGGACCTGGCGCTGGGCAAGGACTTCCGGGACATCCGGAACAAGCCGGAGGCCCGGCAGATCCTGCAGGAGCTGAAGAACCGGGAGCCGCAGGGCGCCGCCGAGCAGGAGGTCCGGGCGCCGCAGATCGACGAGGAGCTGCTGGAAGCCGCCCGCGACGTGGCCTGCTGAGCCGGCACCGGCTCCCCGAACGCGGCGATGCCCGCCTGCCGTCCCGGACGGCAGGCGGGCATCGTGGCGTTCACACCTCGAACGCCCCCACTTCGCGCAGCACCGCGGTCAGCCGGTCGGCGACGCCCGGCGCCGCGCAGACCATCGCCTCGTCACCGAGCCCGTCGGACGTCCCGGCCGCGGGCAACCGCAGCAGCGCACCGGCCTCCTGCGCGATGAGCGCTCCGGCCGCCCAGTCCCACCGCTTCAACCCGACCTCGTAGTAGGCGTCGAGCCATCCCGCCGCGACCGCGCACAGGTCCAGCGAGGCCGCGCCCGAACGCCGGATGTCGCGCACCCGCCCCAGCAGCCTGCCGGTCGCCGCGGCCTGCCCGCGGCGCCGCTCGACGTCGTAGGCGAACCCGGTGCCCACCAGGGCCAGGTCGAGCCGGTCAGCAGCGGAGGCGCGCAGCCGCTCCTCGCCGCAGAACGCACCACCGCCCTCGGCCGCGCTCCACACCCGGCCCGAAACCGGCTCCACCACGGCCCCGGCGATGGACCGGCCGTCGACCTGCGCGGCCAGCGACACGGCGTACCAGGGGTAGCCGTAGAGGTAGTTCACGGTTCCGTCGATCGGGTCCACGACCCAGCGCAGCCCGTCCAGCGCTCCCGCGCCGCCTTCCTCCTCGCCGAGCACCGATTCGCCGGGGCGCAGCTCGGCGAGCCGGTCCCGCACGAGCCGCTCGGCCGCCCGGTCGGCCTCGGTGACGACATCGGTCTCCGTGCTCTTGGTCCGCACCGCACCGCCGGTCACCGATTCGTCACGAATCGTGCTCGCCAGCTCGGCCGCCTCGCCCGCGACCTGCGTCGCGACGGCGCGGAGGGTTTCGTTGTCCATGTCAGCTGTCAATCCCACGTTCACATCGCAGCACAGCGCGGATAAGGTCTGCACACCTCGTTCTGAATCGAATAGGAAGGATCGGGCATGGGCACTGCCCGCGGTTTCGGCGTGGATATCGGCGGGTCCGGCATCAAGGGGTGTCCGGTGGACATCGACGGTGGTGTGCTGGCCGAAGAACGCATGCGAATCCCCACCCCCCACCCCTCGACACCGGACGCGGTGGCCGACGCGGTCGCGGAGATCGTCGAGAAGTTCGGCTGGTCCGGTCCGGTCGGCGTCACCCTGCCCAGCGTGATCAAGGAGGGTGTCGCCCATTCGGCGGCGAACATCGACAAGAGCTGGATCGGCACCGACGCGCAGGCGCTGTTCGCGGAACGGCTCGGCAAGTCGCGCGATCAGGTGGTCGTGCTCAACGACGCCGACGCCGCCGGCCTCGCCGAGATGCGCTCGGGCGCAGGGGCGGGCCGGAACGGGCTGGTGGTCGTGCTGACCTTCGGCACCGGCATCGGCAGCGCGATGTTCCTGGACGGCAAGCTGGTCCCGAACACCGAGTTCGGGCACATCGAGGTCGACGGGCACGACGCGGAGAAGCAGGCTGCCGCCTCGGTGAAGGACGACCTGGACCTCAGCTACCCGGAGTGGGCGCCGCGGGTGAGCCGCTACGTCCAGGGCCTGGAGAAGTTCCTCTGGCCGGACCTGTTCATCGCGGGCGGCGGGGTCAGCAAGAAGGCGCACAAGTGGCTCCCGCTGCTGGACGTCCGCACGCCGATCGTGGCCGCGACGTTGAAGAACGACGCGGGCATCGTCGGCGCGGCCACGGCCGCGGCGGCGCTCGGAGACTGATCTCGACGGCGACCGGGGCGATGTCGTGGCGTTTCCCCGGTACGTCCGTCCGAGTGATCTCGGAAGGACCGCGTTGCGCTGGGACGGGACCGATCTCCGCCTTGCAGCGGAACCGCACTCCACCGTCGCGGTTACAATGGAACACGACCGACCTCATCCGGAACCTCCGGCACGGCGCCGGAACAGGCGTTCAGCCGAAATCGACTCCGCTTCGGAAGTTCTGGCAGGTGGGTCGTCCCCGACCTCTGGCGGCCGAGGTTTCGCGCCCTCCGGCCTGCCCTGATCGACCGTCGCGAAAGGGCGTACGTGGCAGCCGCAGAAACCGCAACCCGACGCTCCAGCTCCGCTGCAACCGCCGGCGGTGGCCAGTCTTCGTCGGCCAAGTCCGCATCCCAGTCCCAGACCGAGGCGTCCGCGCAAGAGACCGGCCAGACCGGTACCGGCGCGGCGAAGGCCAAGTCCGCGACAGCCGCGAAGTCGGCGGGTCGCAAGACCGCCGCGAAGCCGGCGGCCAAGAAGGGCACCAAGGCCGCTCCGGCCAAGTCCGGCGCGGGCAAGGCCGGTGCGAAGAACACCGCCAAGAACGGCGAAGGTCTGGAGATCGACGAACCGATCGAGACCGACCTGACCTCGCCCGACGTGGGTGACCTCGCCGAGGTCGAAGTGGAGATCCCGGAGGAGCCGACCGTCCCCGAGGACGAGGACGGCAAGACCGACTCCGACTTCGTCTGGGACGAGGAGGAGTCCGAGGCGCTGCGGCAGGCCCGCAAGGACGCCGAGCTCACCGCCTCCGCCGACTCGGTGCGCGCCTACCTGAAGCAGATCGGCAAGGTCGCGCTGCTCAACGCCGAGGAGGAGGTCGAACTCGCCAAGCGGATCGAGGCCGGCCTCTACGGCGCCGAGCGGCTCCGCCAGGCCGAGGAGGCCGACGAGAAGCTCACGTTCCAGATGAAGCGCGACCTGCGCTGGATCGTCCGGGACGGCGAGCGGGCCAAGAACCACCTGCTGGAGGCCAACCTCCGGCTCGTGGTCAGCCTCGCCAAGCGCTACACCGGCCGCGGCATGGCGTTCCTGGACCTGATCCAGGAGGGCAACCTCGGGCTGATCCGCGCGGTCGAGAAGTTCGACTACACCAAGGGCTACAAGTTCTCCACGTACGCCACCTGGTGGATCCGGCAGGCCATCACCCGCGCGATGGCCGACCAGGCCCGCACCATCCGCATCCCGGTGCACATGGTCGAGGTCATCAACAAGCTGGGTCGCATCCAGCGCGAGCTGCTGCAGGACCTGGGCCGCGAGCCCACGCCCGAGGAGCTCGCGAAGGAAATGGACATCACCCCGGAGAAGGTGCTGGAGATCCAGCAGTACGCCCGGGAGCCCATCTCGCTGGACCAGACGATCGGTGATGAGGGGGACAGCCAGCTCGGGGACTTCATCGAGGACTCCGAGGCGGTCGTCGCCGTCGACGCCGTGTCGTTCACGCTGCTGCAGGACCAGCTGCAGTCGGTGCTGGCGACGCTGTCCGAGCGGGAGGCGGGCGTGGTGCGGCTGCGCTTCGGCCTCACCGACGGCCAGCCGCGGACGCTGGACGAGATCGGCCAGGTCTACGGGGTGACGCGCGAGCGCATCCGGCAGATCGAGTCGAAGACGATGTCGAAGCTGCGCCACCCGTCGCGGTCCCAGGTGCTGCGCGACTACCTGGACTGAGTTCCCGAACCGCATTGGAGGCCGGTACCCCGCGGGGGTCCGGCCGCCGGGGGGGGGGGGGGGGGGGCGGGGGGGCGCCCCCGCCGCGGGGCCGG
>NZ_JAIUKB010000063.1:0-9297 GCF_020176785.1 Saccharopolyspora sp. 6V
CTATTTCTTTTGTTTCGGATGCGCCGCCGCTGCCCCGCGGGCGCGCCGCCCGTGGCGTTCTCGCTTTCCGGGCGGTCCACCCCCCCCCCCGGGGGCCCCCCCCCCCCGGGGGGCCCCCCCCCTCCTGTGCGTTCGAGGCGGGTCCAGGTCTGCTCCCGCTCAGCGGAGCCGGTCGGCGAGGTGCTCGGCGAAGGCGTCGCCGAGCAACCGGGTCCGTCCGGCGAAGCCCCAGGTGCGGTAGCGCAGCGTGCGCCCGTCGGTGGTGCGCAGCAGCACGACGGTGCGACGGAACCGGTGCAGCACGCGGCCTTCGACGACGGAGTCGTAGCGGTGCGCGGCGACCGGCGCGGACGGTTCGCCGGGTGCGGACTTGCGGCGCCGGGCGGCGCGCAGCCGCTGCAGCCAGCGCGGCGGGTTCCGGTGGAAGTGCCCGAGGGTGACGACGGTGAACACGATCGACAGGACCTCGGCGAGCAGGTTCACCACCCAGTACAGCAGCAGGCCGACCAGGATCAGGAACATGGGCGTCGCGATGATCGCGGCGACCAGCTGGGCGGTGTCGTCGTGCTCCAGCCGCTCGCGGAAGGGCATGGCCAGCACCGCCAGCACCCAGGTGGCGACGACCACCCAGATCATCAGCCGTTTGAGGTCGGGCCAGGCGAAAGCGGTGCGGTGCAGGGTCCAGCCCTGCTGGTCGAAGCGCAGCACTCCGCGGCCACCGGGGCGGGCGTGCACGTGGGTCAGCGCGGACACGCCGACATGTTCGGTGATCACCCGCGGAGATTATCGAGACGCCGCGGTCCGGCGAGGTGGTTCGGTGAATCCGGGAGCGCGGTCACCCCGCGCGGTCGTCGCCGCGCATCCGGGTGGCGTCGGGTCGTTCGGTGGCTCGACCGCGCGCCGGAGCCACATGATCGAGTGGTGAGCGAACGGCGGAGCGCGCAGCGGCCCGAAGTGCTGTCCAACGCGGCGATCGCGGCCTGGGGGATCGGGCTGGTGCTGCTGGGATTGATCTCGATCATCGCGCTGTGGGTGCTGGTGAGCAGCACCGGGCCGGAGGCCGGAACCCGGCTGGACGCCATCCGCACCGCGTTCAGCATCGTGCTCGGCGGTGGCGGGGCGGCCGGCCTGCTGCTGACCGCGCGCAAGCAGCGGTCCACCGAGCTGGACATCGAGATCAAGAGCCACGACTCGGCCGTGGCCCGGGTGACCGAGCTGTACGGCCGGGCCGCGGACCAGCTGGGCAGCGACAAGGCACCGGTGCGGCTGGCCGGGATCTTCGCGCTGGAACGGCTCGCCCAGGGCAACCCGGAGCACCGGCAGACCATCGTGGACCTGCTGTGCGCCTACCTGCGGATGCCCGCCGCCACGTCCGGCGCGGACGACACCGACCCCGCCCTGGAGCGGGAGGTGCGGGAGACCGCCCAACTGGTGCTGACCGCGCACCTGCGCGCCGACGAGGACACCGCCGAGCTGTTCTGGCCGGACATCCGGCTGAACCTGGCGGGCGCGGTGCTGAGCACGTTCCGGTTCACCCGCTGCCGGGTGCGGCGGGCGACGTTCGCCGGGGCCCGCTTCGACGGCGCCGGCGTGTTCCGCGGCGCCGTGTTCGAGCAGCAGGCCGACTTCCGGTCCGCGCGGTTCACCGGACTCGCGGACTTCCGGCGGGTGGGCTTCGACGGCCAGGGCGCGAACTTCCGCGACGCCCTGTTCGCGGGCGAGGTCGACTTCGGCACGCACACCGAGACCACTCTGACCGACGCCTCCGCGACGCCACCCGCCGACGGGGTCCGCCGCAAGTGGCCCGCCGGCTGGTGCGAGGAACCGGACGGGGAGCGGCACGTGCTCGTACGATCGGGTAATGGATCTTCCGGCTCGGTCACCGTTCGTGACAGCATGAGCCGGTCGGAAGACTGAACCGCCGAAGTGCGTGGAAGTGGGTGAACCCCTGTGTCCAGGATGCACGCACGACTCTCCAGTGCGCGCTGCACGTGCGCGAACCGCTCGACGCGGCCGGCACGGCCGTTGCTCGGCCGCGGTGGTTCGCCCACGGGCCCGCTCGGTTAGGTGATCGCGGCGGCCGTGGGTCGACCGCGGTCGCTCTCCCGGCCGGAGCAGTCCGCCTCGCCCGGAGCTCGGACGCCCGGATTCGCGGGGCGATCCGCGCGATCGGTCGACGGCACCGGTGCGGCTTGGTGGCCGCTCCGCGCGATCGATCCGCACGGTCCCGCCGCGGGGATCCTGGCGGACCGAGACCGGAACGTTCCGCCGCGGAGGCCCCTCAGCGGCGGTTCCACGCCGAATTCGCCGGAATTCGCGGGGAATCGAGGCGTGATTCATCACACAGTGAATCTCGGGAATTCGGCGCATCCCAGGCGTGCCGGTCGTTCGCTTGCAGCAGAACCGTTCGCGCCCGGAGCCGGGAATGCGCACCGCCGGTACGCACGAAACGCCGGTCGGCGCAATTCGAGGTTCACCATTTTCCCTGGTCAGGGGACTCGAAAACGGCTCCGTGCCGGGATTGCCACGCTCCGCTACCGGTGCTGCGGCAAGCGGGTACTTCGACGTGACGACGGTCGCCACTCCGCTCGGGAACACTGACGTACGGCTGTGCGTCTGCAAGAGTGGGGTAAGCGAGCACCGGCCCCGCCGCCAGTGGGCCACCGGTGGTCGCAGCAGGATCGAGGGCGTCGGGGTACGACCCGGCGCCGGGACGGAGGGAGATCACGATGCCTGGAACGCTCACCCGCCCCGAGCTGACCGCCGCCGACCGCTGCGACCGCTGCGGGGCCGCTGCGAAGCTTCGCGCCGTACTGCCATCCGGTGGGGAGCTGTTGTTCTGCGGGCACCACGGCCGGGAGTTCGAGCCGCGCTTGCGGGAAATGGACGCCGAACTCCAGCAGGACGAGCAGTAACGACACCCGACCCGAAAGCCCCGGAGAACCTGGTTCTCCGGGGCTTTCGGCGTACCGGTACGCGCGGTCAGGCCAGTTCGCCGAGCGCGTCGAGGAGCCGCCGCACGTCGGCCTCCTCGCTGTAGTGGCACAGCGCGGCGCGCACCGCGCCCTCCTCGCCGAGGCCGAGCGCGCGCACCGCCTGCCACGCGTAGCCGTGCCCGGCGGACACGTTGATGCCCCGCTCGGCGAGCCACCCGGCGACCTCCGCGGGCGAGCGGCCGGGCACGGTGAACGCCGCGATCGGCGTGCAACGGCCTGTTGGCCGGCCGACCCGGCGCACGTGCGGCAGCTCGGCGAGCCCGTCGAACAGCAGCGCGGCCAGCCGGTCCTCGTGGGCGACGACCGCGCGGCGGCTCGCGAGCAGCCGCTCCCGGCGGGTTCCGGTGGCCGCGGGGTCCAGCTCGGCGAGGTGGTCGACGGCCGCGGTCACCCCCGCCAGCGACTCGAACGGTGCGGTGCCCAGCTCGAACCGGGTCGGGATCTCGTCCGGCGAGGGCAGCAGCTTGTCCGGGTTCAGCGTCTCCAACGACCACGGGTCGGCCGCCACCACGGCTGCCAGGTGCGGGCCGGACCACTTGTAGGCGCTGGTCGCGTAGAAGTCGGCGCCCAGCGCCGCGACGTCGACCTCGGCGTGCGGGCAGTGCTGCACCCCGTCGACGAAGCTCGTCGCCCCCACCTCGCGGGCCCGCCGGGTGATGGCCGCGACGTCCGGGACCTCACCGACCAGGTTCGACGCCGCGGTGACCGCGACCAGCCTGGTCCGCTCCCCGATCAGCTCCACCACCCGTTCGGCGGGCAGCGACCCGGTCTCCGGATCGATCGGGGCGAACCGCACGGTCGCTCCGGCCCGCTGCGCGTGCTGCACCCACGGGCGCACGTTGGAGTCGTGGTCGAGCTCGGTCACCACCACCTCGTCGCCCGGGCGCCAGCCCGCCGCGAGGACCCCGGCGAAGCGGTAGACCAGCGCCGTGGTGCTCGGCCCGAACACCACGCACTCCGGGCCGGGCGCGCCGGTCAGGTCGGCCAGGGCGGCGCGCGCCCCGGCCACGACCGACACCGCCCGGCGGCTGGAGTCGAAGTCCCCGCCCACGTTCGAGACGCCGCGCGCCAGCACCTCCGCCACCGCGTCGATCACCTGCTGCGGGACCTGCGTCCCGCCCGCCGAATCGAGCCAGGACCGGCCGTCGGACAGCGCCGGGTACCGGGCCCGCACCTTCTCCACGTCGAATGCCATGGGGAGCAGGGTAGGCACGGGCGATCACACCGGGGTCGCGATCGGACACCGTCCGCAGCGGGCAGCGAGCCCTCACCAGGACCGCAGGGTGGCGATCCGCTCCTCCAGCTGCTCGACCGTGGCCATCGCGGTGGGCGGGCCGCCGCAGATCCGGCGGAGCTCGTTGTGGATCTTGCCGTGCGGTTTGCGGGTGCGGTGGTGGTGCAGCGAGACGAGCGTGTTGAGCTCCTTGCGCAGCCCCTTCAGCCGTTCCTGCACGCTCTGCGGGCGACGGGCCTGCTCGGCCTGCTCGGCGCGTTCGGCGGCCTTCTGCTCCTTGTCCGCGGCCTCGCGCTTGCCGACGGTCTCCAGCTGCTGCTCCTGGCGCTGGCGCAGCAGCGCTCGCACCTGGTCCGGTTCGAGCAGCCCTGGCAGGCCCAGGTAGTCCTGTTCGTCCTCGCTGGTGCCGAACGCGGCCGTGCCGAACGAGGAACCGTCGTAGATCACCTGGTCGAGCTCGGCGTCGGCACCCAGCGAGGTGAACGCCTTCTCCTCCTCGCCCGGCTCGTCCTTGGTGCGGTTCGCGTCGGCGAGGAGCTCGTCCTCCCAGCCGTCCTTCTCCCGGTGCGGTTTGCCCAGCACGTGGTCGCGCTCGGCTTCGAGCTGGCTGGCCAGTTCCAGCAGCACCGGCACGCTGGGCAGGAAAATGCTCGCCGTCTCCCCCGGGCGCCGGGCGCGGACGAAGCGGCCGACGGCCTGCGCGAAGAACAGCGGGGTGGAGGCGCTGGTGGCGTAGACGCCGACGGCCAGCCGCGGGACGTCGACACCTTCGCTGACCATCCGGACCGCGACCATCCACTCGCCGTCGGAATCGGCGAACTCGGCGATGCGGCCGGAGGCCTTCGGGTCGTCGGAGAGCACCACCGTCGGCGTCGTGCCGGTCATCCGCTCCAGCGTCTTCGCGTACGCCTTCGCCGTGACGTGGTCGGAGGCGATCACCAGACCGCCCGCGTCCGGCACCCCGCCGTTGCGGAGCTGCTGCAGCCGGGTGTGCGCGGCCTGCAGCACCGCTGGGATCCACTCCCCCGCCGGGTCCAGCGCGGTGCGCCAGGCCCGCGCGGTCTGCTCCGCGGTGAGCGGCTCACCGAGGCGCGCGGAGAACTCGTCGCCCGCGTTGGTGCGCCACCGGGTCTCCCCCGAGTACGCCAGGAAGATCACCGGGCGCACCACGCCGTCGCGCAGCGCGTCCGAGTAGCCGTAGGAGCTGTCGGCCTTGCTGCGCATCGACCCGTCGGCGTCCGGCTCGTAGTTCACGAACGGGATCGGCGTGTCGTCGCTGCGGAACGGGGTACCGGTCAGGGCCAGGCGCCGCACCGCCGGGGTGAACGCCTCGCGCGTCGCGTCGC
This sequence comes from Saccharopolyspora sp. 6V, assembly GCF_020176785.1. NCBI lineage: Bacteria > Bacillati > Actinomycetota > Actinomycetes > Pseudonocardiales > Pseudonocardiaceae > Saccharopolyspora > Saccharopolyspora sp. 6V. The sequence goes on from NZ_JAIUKB010000063.1 coordinate 5,577, forward strand.
CCCACGACTTCGCGTCGCCCGCGTGGTGGACCTCGTCCAGGATCACCAGGGTCTTGCGCCGCTCGGTGCGGACCCGGTGCAACGTGGGGTGCGCGGCGATCTGCGCGTAGGTGACCACCACGCCGCGGTAGTCGCTGGAGGTGAAGCCGTCGGAGTTGCGGAAGTCCGGGTCCAGCGGGATCCCGGCACCGCCCGCGGCCATCGCCCACTGGTGCTTGAGGTGCTCGGTGGGGGCGACCACCGTCACCGACTCCACCGTCCGGTCCGCCAGCAGCTCCGCGGCGATGCGCAGACCGAACGTCGTCTTGCCCGCACCGGGCGTGGCGACGGCGGTGAAGTCCTGCGGGTTGCTGGAGAGGTACTTCGCCAGCGCCCGGCGCTGCCAGGCGCGCAGCGGGCGCTGGGCGGCCTGCGACGGGTCGCTGAGCACAGATCGGACTGGATCGAGTTGTGCCTCGGACACGCTTGCTCGCCGCTCCTTCCTGAGCCTTCTCCCCCTCGCGATGCGCGCGGCGCGTACCTGCGGATCACCGGCCGGGCGCGAGACGCCCCGGCGGCCCGGTGGAACCCGTCCACCCGTCCCGCCGCGCGGCTCCGCGCCGAGCGGGAGATCCGCCGAGGGCGACCCGCAGCCTACCGCCCCGCCTCCCGTGACCGGGCGCACCGACCCGCCAGCCGGATCGAGATCGCGCTGACACTCCCGGTTCGCCGGGTCCACGCCCGCTCGTCGTTCGCATGCAGCATCCTTGTAGCCGCGATGGGTTCCTCAGGTCCGACCGGTGACAGCCAGCGGCCCGGCCAGCACGGCCGACGGCCGGAGCCCTCCGATGCGCGCGCGCCGGAGGAGGACGCCCAGTCGCCGCCCGAGCAGGGCTGGGCCGCCACCGCCGGAACCCGCCCGCGACGAGGGCCGTTGCAGCTGATCTGGCGCACCATCGACAAGGCGTGGTGGGACAACATCTTCTCCGAGTCGGCGGCGGCCGCGTTCTGGCAGACGCTGTCGATGCCGCCGCTGCTGCTGGGGCTGCTGGGCAGCCTCGGGTTCCTCGGGGACTGGTTCGGGCCCGCCGTCGTGGACGCGGTGCACGGCAAGATCCTGTCCGGGGCGCGCGCGGTGTTCAGCGGCAACGTGGTGGACCAGATCATCGGGCCGACGGTGGAGGACATCCTCACCAAGGGGCGCAGCGAGATCGTGTCGGTGGGCTTCCTGCTGTCGTTGTGGGCGGGATCCTCGGCGCTGGCCTCGCTGGTAGACTCGATCACCATGGCCTACGACCAGTACACGGTGCGGCACAGCGTGTGGCAGCGGATCTTCGCGCTGCTGCTCTACCTGGCGGCGCTGCTGCTGGCCGTCGTCGGACTGCCGGTGATCGCGCTCGGCCCGGAGTGGCTGCCGACGGTGTTTCCGCCGTCGATGCAGGACGACGTGGCGTGGCTGATCCAGGTGTTCTACTTCCCCGCCACCGGGCTGCTGCTGGTGCTGGCGCTGGCCACGCTGTACAAGGTGGCGCTGCCGCGGAAGCTGCCGTGGCACCGCGGGGTGCCCGGCGCGCTGGTGGCGATGGCCGTGTTCCTGTGCTCCAGCGTCGGACTGCGCTGGTACATCACCTGGGTGACCGGCACCGGCTACACCTACGGGGCGCTGGCCACGCCGATCGCGTTCCTGCTGTTCGCGTTCTTCATCGGGCTGGCGATCATCATCGGCGCCCAGTTCAACCAGGCGCTGCAGGAACTGTGGCCGGCGAAGATGACCCGCCGGGAGCGGCGCAAGTGGCGGCGCCTGGAGATGCGCCGCGCCGAGCAGCAGCTGCGCACCGAGGAGGGCTACCGGGCGTGGCGGGCGAAGGACGAGCGGCCACGCGCCGCCGTCGATCCGCCGACGACGATCGTGACCACCGCGCTCGCGCAGGAGAAACCGGACCCCGACGAGGAGTCCTAGCCGGTCCAGCTCTCAGTGGCTCCCCGGCACCGGCGAGCCACTGAGCAACCCGGCTCAGTCGTCGTCGCCACCACCGGGGGGCAGGCCTTCGAAGACCTTCTTGCAGTCCGGGCACACCGGCGAGCCGGGCTTCGCCGACTTCGTCACCGGGAACACCTCGCCGCACAGCGCCACCACGTACGTGCCCATGACCGCGCTCTCGGCGATCTTGTCCTTCTGCACGTAGTGGAAGACCTCTGGACGGTCATCCTGGGTCTGGTCCGTGGTCTCCGGCCGGACATCGGTCTCCGGAAGCGTCATCGTGCTCATCACCCCATGATGCCGCACCGCGCGCGGCGTGCACCGCGCACCTCGGACGCCCGAACCGATTCAGGAGTCGTCGATCACCCGGTGGTCGCGGGATTCCAGCGCGCGCGCCGACTGCTGGTAGCGGTTGACCTGTTCGCTCTTGCGCGGCGGGCGGTCGTTGGCGATGAGCACCGCCATCCACGGCAGCGGGATCGAGATCGCCACGATGATCAACGCCAGCCACCAGATCTGGTAGCACGCCGCGCCCGCGATCAGGCACGGGATGCGCATCGACATCATGATCGCGTACTTGCGGCGGCGCTCCGCCTGCTGATCGTCGTAGGACGGCTGCGCCTCGGTGATCAGCACCGGGGTGTCGTCGCCGTGCCGAGTGCTGCTCACGACACCACCTCCACGTCCTCCATCGTCCCACTCGGCCCGCGGCTCCGACACCCTGGTCGCGGGGTGACCGCCGCCGCACCGATCCACGGGTTTCACGTGGACTTGACCCGGTGGCGACCGCGGCGACCTGCGGCGGCGGTAGGTTCTGGGGTGGCGGGAGAGACGGACGGGGAGGCTGCGCGATGTTGTACATACTCACGAAACGGGTGCTCGGTTCGGTGGCGCGGGCGGTGTACCGCCCGAAGGTCACCGGTGCCGAGCAGGTCCCCGCCGAGGGCCCGGTCATCTTCGCGGTGAACCACCTGTCGGTGGCCGACAGCTTCATCGTGCCGCTGGTGGTCCCCCGGCCGGTGGCGTTCCTGGCGAAGGCCGAGTACTTCCAGGGCGGCGGGGTCAAGAACCGGCTCGTCGGAGGCGTGTTCCGGTCGCTCGGAGCCATCCCGGTGGAGCGCGGGCGCGGGCGGGCCGCGAAGGAGGCGCTGGGCGCGGCCGAGCGGGTCCTCGCCGACGGCGGCGCGTTCGGCATCCACCCCGAAGGCACCCGCTCCCCCGACGGACGCCTCTACCGCGGCCGGACCGGAGTGGCCCGGCTGGCGCTGAGCGGGGCGGCGACGGTGGTGCCGGTGGCGCTGCACGGCACCGACCGGCTGCTGCCCATCGGGGCGAAGGTGCCGCGGCTCACCCGCGTCGAGGTCCGGTTCGGCGCACCGCTGGACTTCTCCCGCTACCACGGCATGGAGGGGTCGCTGCCGGTGCTGCGGTCCATCACCGACGAGATCATGTACGCCATCTCGGAGCTGTCCGACCAGGAGTACGTGGACCGCTACCAGTCCCCGTCCTCCCAACAGGCGGCTTGATCGGCCAGGACACCTGATCGAACCTGCCCAGCGGGTCCTATCTGTTTCTTGTCAGCGGCGAAGCCGCTGAGCCGCCGATCACCTGATCAACCGGACCACCAGCGGGTTCTCAGCGGCGTTCTCGCGAGGACAGCGTTTTCTCATGTGGCGGAGCCACCTGTGAAAACGATCCCGCAGCGAGAACGCCGCTGAGGTTCCGCCACCCCACCCCCGAGCAAGCCGAGGGGACCACAAT
>NZ_JAIUKB010000064.1:0-7223 GCF_020176785.1 Saccharopolyspora sp. 6V
GTCGTCGACGAGCCGCCTGCGCAGCTCCGCCGCGTCGAGCAGGACAACCATGGCCCCAGGTTACGAGGGCGCGGCGGGGGGGGGGGGGGGGGGGGGGGGGGCCCCCCCCCCCCCCCCCCCCCCCCCCCGCGCCCGAACCGACCCCACCACTGATCCGAGAGCCACGTGGAACCCAGCACCGACACCGCAGCACCGGACCGCACCGAGCCGGACGCCTCCGGGCGCGACCCGGCGGTCCGGTTGCGCGGCGCCCGCCTCTCCTACGGCCCGCGCGTCCTGTGGGACGGGCTGGACCTGGACGTGCACCCCGGCGAGTTCCTCGCGGTGCTCGGCCCGAACGGGTCGGGGAAGACGAGCCTGCTGCGGGTGCTGCTGGGGCTGCAGCCGCTCAGCGGCGGCGAGGTGCGGATCGCGGGTGAGGCGGCGCGGCGCGGGAGCCCCCGCATCGGCTACGTCCCGCAGCAGCGCTCGGTGGATCCGACGCTCACGGTCCGCGGCAGCGACCTCGTCGGCCTCGGCCTGGACGGCCACCACTGGGGCGTGGGCTTCCGCGGCCGCAAGGACCGCAGACAGCGGGTCGAGCGGGCGCTGCGCGCGGTGGAGGCCACCGAGTACGCACGGATGCCGCTGGGGCTGCTCTCCGGTGGTGAGCAGCAGCGGCTGCGGGTCGCGCAGGCCCTGGTCGGCGACCCGGACGTGCTGCTGTGCGACGAACCGCTGCTGTCGCTGGACATCGCGCACCAGCGCAACGTGAGCAGGCTGATCGCCCGGCAGGCGCGGGAGACCGGCTCGGCGGTGCTGTTCGTGACGCACGAGATCAACCCGGTGCTGCCGCTGGTGGACCGGATCCTGTACCTGGTCGACGGCCGGTTCCGGATCGGCACGCCGGACGAGGTGATGACCTCGGCGACGCTCTCCGAGCTCTACCGGTCGGACGTCGAGGTCGCCCGGGTCGGCGGCAGGCTCGTCGTCACCGGCACCGACGAAGTCGATCACCACCACGTCGACGCGGAGACCACCTCATGAACACCCTGCTGGACGCGCTGAGCCGGTTCTTCGACTTCGAGCTGACCGGGAACCTGCTCGGCTACCCGTTCGTGCAGCAGGCGCTGCTGGCCGCGGCCGCGCTCGGCCTGGTGTCGGGGGCGCTGGCGCCGCTGGTGGTGGCGCGGAAGATGTCCTTCGCCGTGCACGGCACCGCGGAGCTCGCGTTCACCGGCGCGGCCGCCGCCCTGCTGTTCGGCGCGAGCGTCGGAGCCGGGGCGCTCGGCGGCGCGGTGGTCGCGGCGCTGCTGCTCGGGTTCCTCGGGCAGCGCGGCGGGGAACGGGACTCGGTGATCGGCGCGATCCTGTCGTTCGGCCTCGGCCTCGGGGTGCTGCTGCTGTGGATGAACCCGGAGCGCACCTCGAACAAGTTCAGCCTGCTCATCGGGCAGATCGTCGGCGTGGACTCGGCCGACGTGGCGCTGCTCGGCGGCAGTGCCGCGGTGGTGCTGGTGGTGCTGGCCGTGGTGTACCGGCCGCTGCTGTTCGCCAGCGTCGACCCGGACGTGGCCGCGGCGCGGGGCGTGCCCGCCCGGCTGCTCACCCCGCTGTTCGCGGTGCTGGTGGGCGTGGCGACCGCGCTCGGCGTCTACACGGTCGGGGCGCTGCTGGTGCTGGCGCTGATGGTGACGCCGGGCGCCGCGGCGGCGCGGGTGACCGCGAGCCCGCTGCTGTCCACGGTGCTGGCCGTGGTGTTCGCCGAGGTCGCGGTGCTGGGCGGCATCGTGCTGTCGCTGGCGCCGGGCGCTCCGGTGAGCGCGTTCGTGACGATCCTGTCGTTCGCGATCTACCTGGTGTGCCGGGCGGTCGGCAACGTCCGGCTGCGCCGCGTCTCCCGCGCTCCCGCGGCGGCCTGACCGGCGGGAGCCGGCCCGCCATCGCCGTCCGATCGTCCGGCGGAGGCCGTCGGGGACACGCACGCTGAGCGGGTGTTCTCCTCGGAGCGGGGCCTGCTGCGCCGGACGGCGGGGACCGTGCTGGCCGTCGCCGCGAGCACCGCGGTGTACTTCGCGCTGCCGCTGGGCGTGTTCGACGTGCGCGGCACCTGGGCGTTCGTCGGCGCGTTCGCGGCGGGCCTGGTCGCGGTGGCCGCGGTGATCGTGCGCCAGGTCCGCCGGTTCCGCTCCGGGGGCGTGGCGCTGACCGGGGTGCTGACCTCGCTGTACCTGGCCGTGCTGTTCTTCGCCGCGGTGTACTGCGGGCTGAACGCGCACTGGCCGGGGTCGATCGCCGCGCTGGCCACCAAGGTGGATGCGCTGTACTTCGCGCTGTCGATCACCAGCACGGTCGGTTTCGGCGACGTGCACGCCTCCTCCCAGGCGGCGCGAGTGCTGGTGAGCGTGCACCTGGTGTTCAACCTGGGCTTCCTCGGCGCAGCGATCACAGCAGTCCGCAACGCCACCCGGTGAACCCACCGCCGCGACCCCCCGACGGGTCGTGTCCGTTTCCTGTCAGCGGCGAAGCCGCTGAACCGCCGACCACCCGAGCAACCGGACCACCCGCGGGTTCTCAGCGGGATTCTCGCGAGGACAGCTTTTCCCTCGTGGCGGAGCCACTCGGGAAAAAGATCCCGCAGCGAGAATCCCGCTGAGGTTCCGCCACCCCGCCCCCTGAGCAACAGGAGCGGGAAGAACCTTCAACGCGGGTCGGCGGCGAGCACTGCTCCTACCTGGTCGGCGACCGCCGGGTCGAGCAGGTCGTAGCGGCCGCCGGAGACGAACCGCTCGGACAGCTCGAAGGTCACCACGTCGCCCTCCGCGAGCAGCGCCGCCGTCTCCCGCGGCCGCTTCGCGACCTCCTCCGGGTGCACGATGCCGATGTCGGCGAACGTCGCCGCCAGGTACGGGCTGGCGAACTGGGTGAACGAGTCACCCACCATCCGCGTCGGCTCGGTGGTCATGCCGGCCCGCGGCATCGATTTCAGGTGCAGCGGCTCGTGGAAGTCGCTGGGTTCGAACCGGGTGTGGTCCGCGCCGCCGTCCGGCGCCAGCGAGTAGGCCTGGATGGGCACGGTGCGGCGCTGGCCGAGCAGGTCGGGGATGTCGGCGGAGTGCGGGTACTGCCTGCCGGGCTGCACCTTCCAGGTGGCGGTGCTGCCCGGGGACAGCCGCTCCGCCAGCTGGTACACCATCGTGATGCCGCCCTCGTGGGTCCAGTGCGTGTCGATGTCGTGGTAGATCGCCCTGCCGTTGCGGTCGGCGGATTCGCGCAGCGGGTCCCGCATGTCGATCGCGCCGGTCGCGGTGGGCAGCCGCCGCCAGAACTCCTCCCTGGCCCGCGAGGAGCAGTCCTTCCCCGCGTACTCCGGCGGCAGGTTCGCCGGGTACATCGTCGACTTGTCCGGCGCGATGACCAGCTGGAACTTCCGCCCGGAGGCCTCCACGACCTGGCGCCAGCGCCGCAACCCGGCGATCACCTCGTCCAGGCTGCGCTTCGGCGTGCACGGGTAGGCGACGTCGTGGCCGAGGTAGAGCCAGCCCGCCCGTCCTTCGATGACCTTCGGGAACACGTTCTCGTTCAGCGGCTGCCGGGCCTGCTGCTGGTCGCTCCCGGTGCCGGTGGGCGAGCTGTGCGTCCCCGACTCCAGCCGCGCCTGCTCGCCGAACACCCCCTGGCTGATGTCGTGCACCGACCGGACCGCGGTCCCGCGGAACGGCAGGTTCTCCGCGGCCCACGGGGACAGCCCGGTGAGGAAGCCCCAGCCGTCGGTGATGCTCGGGAACTCCGCCAGCGGCCGGTTCTCCAGCTGCTCCGCCCGTGCGCCGAACACCCAGGTGGTGGCGGGCGCGGTGAGGAACAGCAGCGCGCACACCAGGGCGGTGAGCTGGCGCCTGCCGTGCCGCGGCCGGTGCATCGGGTGCTCGCGCGGCAGCCACGACTCGTGGACCGCGGGCAGCTCGGTCGGTTCCGTCCTCGACACGCCGCTACGTTAGCCCGGCCGGGCGACGGCCGTGCCCGGTTCCCGCGGAACTCACGGCCGCACGGGCGTCCGGTGTTCGTTCCGCAGGTACTTCGGCGGGCCGGGTTCGCGGGTCGCGTGCAGTTCGGCCAGCTGCGCCGCGATCGGCGGGTGCAGGTCCAGCCGGGGCAGCTCGGCGACCGGGACCAGCTCGGGCCGCAGGCCGTCCTCCTTGAACCGCGGCCACCCGGCGGGCCGACCCGGGGAGCGGAACACGACGTCCACCAGCCGTTCGGCGAAGGGGCGCACGGTCTCGACGATGAGCGCGCAGGTGCCCGGGTCGATCAGCATGTCGGTCTCCTCGCGCAGCTCGCGCCGCACGCAGGCGTGGAAGTCCTCCCCCGGCCGCGGGGTGCCGCCCGGCAGCACCAGGTCGTCGTGCTCGCGCCGGCGCACCAGCAGCACCCGGTCGCCGAAGAACACGGCGGCGGAGCAGCGCAGCAGGACGTGGATGTGCGACATGGCGGGCCTCCTGAGTTCCGGAGAGGCCATCAGCGGCGTGTTCCGCACTTCCGGCGAGCCTCATCGCCGCCGCCGAGTCTCCGCCCACCCCACCCCCACGACAACGGCCCAACGACCCATATCCGCTGGAACTCGGCCGGTAGCACCCGCTGTGATCCGTGCCATCGCCGGAACATAAGCTCAAGGTTATGATTCGGGAGTCGGCGCGGTGGAGCATCCCACTGCACGACGAGGTCGCCGGGTGGTACCTATCGCTGGACAGCGCGACCCGCGCAGCGGTGGACATCGCACTGGAGAAGCTCGCCGAGCACGGTCCGACGCTGGGCCGGCCACTCGCAGATCACATCAAGGGATCGAGCATCAGCAAGCTCAAGGAGCTCCGACCACGAGTGCGCAAACCGGCCCAGGAGCGATCCCGCTCGGCGAGCAGCGCGTGGCCGAGCACGAGGCCGCGATGCGGAAGGCGGACGACCAGGAGGGGGCAGGACGATGAGCCGCTCGTGGGACGAACTCCGCGATGAACTCGACGCCCGCGATCGTGCGGCCGGTGACGACCCGGAAGCACTCCGCGAGCAAGCGCGGCAGGACACGAACGCCTACGTCCTCGGGTTCCGGCTGGCGGAGCTCCGGAAGCGGATCGGGCTCACCCAAGGAGCGGTCGCGGAACGGATGGGCGTCACCCAGGCACGGGTCTCGCAGATCGAGAACGGGGAGCTGGACCAGATGGCGGTGTCCAGCATCCGCAGCTACATCACCGCGCTCGGCGGGCGGTTGAAGCTCGTCGTGGACCCGGCCGGCCCGCCACCGGGTGCCGCCGAAGCACCCCGATCGGAGCTGGACGCCCCCGTCGTGCTGTGCTGATCAACGAACCCGCCCGCCTTCGAACGAGCACGCCGGCCCAGGTCTCGTCCTGCCAGCGGCGAAGCGGCTGAGCGGAGACCGCGCACGCAGCCGGATCACCCGCGAGTGCTCAGCGCCCTCCTCGCGAGGACAGCGTTTCCTCCTGTGGCGGAGCCACCGGTGCAAAAGATCCCGCGGCGAGAATCCTGCTGCGGTTCCGCCACCCCACCCCGACGCGAGAAGAGCCGGGGAAGAGCCGGTCAGAACTGGTAATACAGGAACGGGCTGAACGAGCCGGTCGCGACCAGCAGGCCCGAGTACAGCAGCCCGGCCGTCATCACCGCCGCCCGCAGCGCGTTCGCCTGCCGGGACCGCACCGACTCCAGGAACGCCCCGGTCCCGGTGGAGGCGGGCAGCAGCACCACGACCAGCGCGACCAGCAGGAAGAACACCCGCTGGTGGGTGACGGAGGCGGCGACGAGGTCGGTGAGCCCGGACAGGTCCGGCAGCAGCATGTGCCCGGTCATCGTGAACGCCGTCCCCAGGTCGGGCGCCCGGAAGAACACCCAGCCCAGCACGACCAGCAGCAGCGTCAGCGCCCGCCTGCCCAGCCGCGCCCAGCGGTCCGCGGGCGCCGAGTCGTGCCCGGTGGCGCGTTCCACGACCAGCAGCGCCCCGTGGAACAGGCCCCACACCAGGTAGGTCCACGCCGCGCCGTGCCAGAACCCGGTGAGCACGAAGATGATCGCCAGGTTCAGGTAGGTGCGCCCGGTGCCGCGCCGGTTGCCGCCGAGCGGGATGTAGACGTAGTCGCGGAACCAGCGGGACAGCGACATGTGCCAGCGCCGCCAGAACTCGGTGACGGTCACCGAGGAGTAGGGCCGGGCGAAGTTCTCCGGCAGCCGGAACCCGAGCATCCGACCCAGCCCGATCGCCATGTCGGAATAGCCGGAGAAGTCGAAGTACAGCTGCACGGTGTAGCCGATGGCGCCGAGCCAGGCGACGGCGAAGCTCATGTCCTCGGCCGGGGTCGCGAAGCAGGCGTCGACCATCGGGGCGAGCGTGTCGGCGACGACGACCTTCTTCGTCAGCCCCCACGCGAACCGCGGGAAGCCGGCTGCGACGTCGTCGAGCCGGTGGGTGCGCTGCTGCGGGAGCTGGTCGGCGATCTCCCGGTAGCGCACGATCGGCCCGGCCACCAGCTGCGGGAACATCGCGATGTAGGTGACGAAGCCGACCGGGTTGCGCAGCGCGGGCCGTTCGCCGCGGTACACGTCGACCACGTAGGAGATGTGGTGGAACGTGTAGAAGGAGATGCCGATCGGCAGCGCCAGCTGCAGCACCGGGAAGTCGCCACCGAACCACCGGGTCAGCGTCGCCAGCTGCTCGGTGGCGAAGCCCGCGTACTTCCACACCACCAGCACCAGCAGGTCGAACGAGACGGCGCCGATGAGCAGGGCCCGGCGGTGCGGGTGCTCCGCTTCGGGTTCGAGGGACTTGCCCGCGAGGAAGTTGACGACGATGCACGCCAGCAGCAGCAGGGTGGTGCCGCCCGCGCCGCTGGCGTAGAACACCAGGCTCGCGACGGCCACGATCGCGTTGCGCGCGGACCGGGGCGCGATGAGCACCGCCGCCAGCACGACCGGCAGGAAGTACCAGAGGAACAGCGGAGTGGAGAAGTACATCGGTGAGGGGCCTCGCGGTGCTGGGAGGCCCGGGCCTCCCGATCGACTCGGCTTCGGAGCCTAGCCGAGCGCGTGGCCGCACTTGCCAGGAACGGCTCAGCTCACCGGCGAAATCCCGCCGGGTCGCCGGAGGTGGGGGGGGGGGGGGGGGGGGGGGGGGGGGGGGGGGGGGGGGGGGCGGGGGGGGGGGGGGGGGGGGGGGGGGGGGGGGGGGGGGGGGCCCCCGCCCGCGC
>NZ_JAIUKB010000064.1:7230-85967 GCF_020176785.1 Saccharopolyspora sp. 6V
CCGCCGCGCGGGGGGGCCCCCCCCCCCCCCCCCCCGCCCCCCCCCCGCGCCCCCCCCGCGGGGGGCGGGGGGGGGGGCGCGCCCGCCCCCCCCCCGCGCCCCCCCACCGGACGATCAGTAGGTGACCGGCTTGATGCGGCGGCGCCGCGCCACCTCGGCCAGCACCACCCCGGCCGCGACGGAGGCGTTCAGCGACTCCACCTGCCCGGCCATCGGGATCGACACCGTCTGGTCGCAGGTCTCCCGCACCAGCCGGGACAGCCCGCGCCCTTCGGAGCCGACGACGACCACCAGCGGGCCGCCGGCGAGCTCCAGCTCGTCGGAGGTGATGTCGGAGTCCGCGTCGAGCCCCACGACCATCAGGCCCTCGTTCTTGAGGTCCTTGAGGGTGCGGGTGAGGTTCACGGCCATCGCCACCGGCAGCTGCGCCGCGGTGCCCGCGCTGGTGCGCCACGCGACGGCGGTCATCCCGGCGCTGCGCCGCTGCGGGAGGATCACGCCGTGCGCGCCGAACGCGGCGGCCGAGCGGATCACCGCGCCCAGGTTCCGCGGGTCGGTGACCCCGTCCAGCGCCACCAGCAGCGGCGGCCGGCCGGAGTCGGCGGCGTGCGCGAGCACGTCGTCCGGGTGCGCGTACTTGAACGGCGGCACCTGCAGCACGAGGCCCTGGTGCATGGCGCCGCCGGTCATCCGGTCCAGCTCGGTGCGGGGCACGTCGATCACCGAGATGCCCCGGTCGGACGCGTTGCGCACCGCGTCCTTGACCCGGTCGTCGGTGTCGATGCCCTGCGCCACGTACAGCCCGGTGGCGGGCACGCCGGCGCGGAGGCATTCGGCGACCGGGTTGCGACCGGCCACCATCTCGGGCAGTTCGCGCTGCTCGCGCTGCCTGCGGTTCTGCTGCTCGGTGCGCGCCTTGGCGGCATCGGCGCGCTTCTTCGCCGGGTGCGGAACCCGGTCCTTGGCCTTGGGGGTGGGGCCCTTGCCTTCGAGGCCCTTGCGGCGCTGGCCGCCGGAGCCCTTCACCATCCCCTTCTTGGTTCCCGGCTTGCGGGTCGCCCCACGGCGCTTGTCGTTGCCTGCCAACGTTCGTTCACCCGTCCTTGAGTGTCCACAACGGACCGTCGGGTGTGTCCTCGACGGCGACGCCGGAAGCCAGCAGCCGGTCCCGCAGCAGGTCGGCGGTGGCGAAGTCGCGCTCCGCCCGAGCCTTCTGCCGCTGCTCCAGCAGGCCGTCGACCAGCTCTGCGAGTGCTCGGCGCGCGGCGTCGTCCGCGCCGGACTCCTCGGCCCACTGCGGGGCGAGGGGGTCCAAGCCGAGCACGTCGGTCATGGTGCGCACCGAGGCCGCCGCGGCGCGCGCGGCCTCGTCGTCACCGGTGTCGAGCGCGGCGTTGCCCTCGCGGATCGTGGTGTGCACCGCGGCCACCGCCTGCGGCGTGGACAGGTCGTCGTCCATCGCCGCGGCAAACTCGGGACGCACGTCCCCGTGCCCCACGCCGCCGGTGCGCTGCGCGACCCGATGCACGAAGGATTCGATGCGCCGGTAGGTGGCGACCGCTTCCTGCAGCGCCTCCTCGGAGAACTCCACCGTCGACCGGTAGTGCGGGGCAACCAGGTAGTAGCGCAGCTCGCACGCGCGGGCCCGCTCCAGCACGGCCGGGATGCTCATGGTGTTGCCGAGCGACTTCGACATCTTCTCGCCGCTCATCGTCACCCAGGCGTTGTGCAGCCAGTAGCGGGCGAACGGGTCCCCCGCGGCGTTCGACTGGGCGAGCTCGTTCTCGTGGTGCGGGAACACCAGGTCCAGGCCGCCGCCGTGGATGTCGAACTCGGCGCCGAGGTAGTAGGTGGCCATCGCCGAGCACTCCAGGTGCCAGCCGGGGCGGCCGTCGCCCCACGGCGTGGGCCAGCTCGGCTCGCCGGGCTTGGCGCCCTTCCACAGCGTGAAGTCGCGCGGGTCGCGCTTGCCCGCGGCGGCGTGCTCGCCCTGCTGCACCTCGTCGAGGCGCTGACCGGACAGCCGCCCGTACTCCGCGGCGAAGGAGCCGACGGAGAAGTACACGTCGCCGCCCGCCGGGTAGGCGTGGTCCTTGTCGATCAGCCGCTGGATCAGCTCGACCATCTGCCCGATGTGCCCGGTGGCCCGGGGCAGCGCGGACGGCGGGAGGCAACCGAGCCGGTCGTAGGCGCTCTCGAAGGCGCGCTCGTGCGTGGCGGCCCACTCCCACCAGGGACGGCCGGCCTCCCCCGCCTTCGCGATGATCTTGTCGTCGATGTCGGTGACGTTGCGGACCAGCCGCACGTCGTACCCGGTGTGCAGCAGCCAGCGGCGCAGCACGTCGAAGTCGAGCCCGCTGCGCACGTGACCGATGTGCGGCACGCCCTGCACCGTCGCCCCACAGACGTAGATCGACGCCACTCCGTCGCAGCGCGGGTGGAATTCGCGCGTCGTGCGGGTCGCGGTGTCATGCAGGTGCAGGCTCACGCCTCGATGGTACGGGGGTCCTCCGATCGTGAACCACGACAGGGGCCTGCTCGTCAAGGCTTCGCGCTGTGCGCTCCGCCGGAGATCCGGTCGCGGTGCTCACGCCCCCGCGGGCGAGGCGGGCAGCACGCCGTGCTCCGCGACCGCCGCGAGCAGGGCGTCCGGCCGCTGCGCGGTGGGCAGCGGTTCCACGATGGACACCGCGCAGCCGATCGCGGCCGCACCGCCGTCGGCCTCCTCGCTGTCACCGATCATGAGCGCTTCGGCCGGTTCGACGCCGAGCCGCTCGCAGGCGCGCAGGAACAGCTTCGGGTCGGGCTTGATCACGCCTTCGACGTAGGACATCAGGTACTCGTCGACCAGGTCGAACACGCCGAGCTTCTCGAACGCCGGGCGGATGTCGAAGGCGATGTTGCTGATCACGCCGATCCCCACGCCCGCGTCGCGCAGCCCGCGCAGCACCTCCGCGGTGTCCGGGTACGGCGTCCAGGACAGCGGGTCCACCAGGCGGGCGTAGAGCGCCTCCGCCTGTTCCGCGGTGCTGACGCCGGAGAGCCGCAGCACCTCGATGTTGGACTTGCGGTGCATCTCCGGGTCGAGGTCGCGCTGGTCCCAGGCCTCCTGGAACTCCGGCTCGAACTCGACGACGCGACCGGTGGGGGCGGTGAGCCTGCGCAGCAGCTCGGTCTGCGCCTCCAGGGTCAGCGGATCACCGCTGCCGTCGGTCAGCCCGGCGAGCCAGGACGCGTCCTGCTCCAGCCGGAACAACGTGCCCGAGTAGTCGAAGAACACCGCGCGCAAGCTCACCCGGCCACCTTACGGGCCGCGCCGCGCCCGCTCCCGCCGCTGCGGCCGATCTCACCACCGGTCGCCGACGCGGCGCACCGCGCCCACCGGCCGCGCAGCCCGGACGTGGCCGAGCACCGCGCGCGGCAGGAGCGGGCCACCCGGATCCGCGCCGCGTGCGACGTCCTGCCGTCCGACGAGGACCGCGCCCAGCCGCCCGGCGCGGTGGCGGCGCCGGCGCGCGAGACCGGCCGGAGCCGCCGGGCCGGGCCGGCTCCCGCTGATCACCCCGCAGGGTTCCACCGGCGCGGCGGCGGTCGAGGAGATCGGGCTCCGATCGAGGTCAGGACGTGCCGGAGGTGAGTCGGTCGGCGGGGATCGGGTCGTCGTGGTGGAGGGGGGGCGAGAATGCCGAAGACGCACGAGGCGGTGCTGATCCACAGGATGGCGGCGGCGAGGACGAGCGCGGCGGCGCCACCGGCCGCCCACAGCAGCAGCGAACAGGGCCAAGCGATCACGGGCTGGCCGACCACGGCCCTGCGCACCCAGCGGTTGCGTTCGATCACCATGCGTCGAGCATGACCCGCGGCGGGCGGTACGACCAGGGTGCGAACCCGGACCTTTCCCCGACTTGACCCCCAGGTGGGGAAGATTTAACCGGACGTGCTGGTCAAGCCGCCGGGAAGAGCAATGCGGTGGCGACGGCGGCGATGCCTTCGCCGCGGCCGGTGAGCCCGAGCCCGTCGCTGGTCGTGCCGGACACCGACACCGGCGCGCCGAGCACCTCGGAGAGCACCCGCTGGGCTTCCTCGCGGCGCTTGCCGATGCGGGGCGCGTTGCCGATGACCTGCACGGTGGCGTTGCCGACCTGGAACCCGGCGGCGGTGATCCGGTCCACCACCTCGGTGAGCAGTTCCGCACCGTGCGCCCCGGCCCAGCGATCACCGCCGGTGCCGAACACGGCACCCAGGTCGCCGAGCCCCGCCGCGGACAGCAGCGCGTCGCACAGCGCGTGCGCGGCGACGTCCCCGTCGGAGTGGCCGCTGCACCCGTCGACGCCGGGCCACCGCAGGCCGGCGATCCAGCACTCCCGGCCGGCTTCCACGGGGTGCACGTCGACGCCTTGGCCGATCCTCGGCAGCGGTCCGGTCACCGGAGTTCTCCGATCGGTTCGACGGCGAGCACCGACTCGGCGACCGCCAGGTCGAAGGCGGTGGTGATCTTCAGCGCGTTCGGGTGACCGGGCACGGTGCGCACCTCGCCACCGGCCCGCTCCACGAGCCCGGCGTCATCGGTGGCGGCGCCCCCGGCCGCGTCGTAGGCGGCGCGCAGCACGCCGGGCCGGAAGCCCTGCGGGGTCTGCACGCTGCGGAGCGGGGAGCGGTCGACGGTCGCGGTGACCGCACCGGCCTCGTCGACCTGCTTGATGGTGTCGGCGACGGGCAGCACCGGGATCACCGCGGACGCACCGCCGAGCACGGCGTCCACCACGGCACCGATCATGGCGGGCGGGGTGAACGCGCGGGCCGCGTCGTGCACCAGCACCACGTCGGCGTCGGGCACGGCCCGTTCGGTGACCGCGAGCGCGAGGCGGACGGACTCGGTGCGGTCGGCACCACCGGCCACCACGTGCACCGCCGCCGCGTCGAACTCGCCGAGCTCGCGCTCGACCACGTCGATCTGGTCCGGCGGGGCGGCGACGACCACGTGGTGCACGCGCCCGGAGTCCAGCAGACCACCGACCGCGCGCACCAGCAGAGATCGGCCCGCGACCTGGACCAGTGCTTTCGGCATCCCGGCACCGAGGCGCACACCGCGCCCGGCGGCCGGAACGAGGGCCACCACCGTCACGTTGAGCAGAACCCGCCGATCACACGGCCGTGGCGAGAACTTCGTCCAGCAGGGACTCGGCCTTGCCCTCGTCGGTGCCCTCGGCCAGCGCCAATTCGCTGACCAGTATTTGCCTGGCCTTGGCCAACATGCGCTTCTCACCCGCGGACAGGCCACGGTCCTTCTCGCGCCGCCAGAGGTCGCGCACCACTTCGGCCACCTTGTTCACATCGCCGGAGGCGAGCTTCTCCACGTTGGCCTTGTACCGCCGGGACCAGTTAGTCGGTTCCTCGGTGTGCGGGGCGCGCAGCACGTCGAAGACGCGGTCCAGACCCTCTTGACCGACGACGTCCCGAACGCCGACGATCTCGGCGTTGTCAGCGGGAACTCGAACGGTCAAGTCACCTTGCGCGACCTTGAGGACGAGGTATTGCTTCTCCTCGCCCTTGATCACACGGGTCTCGATTGCTTCGATGAGCGCGGCACCGTGATGCGGGTAGACGACGGTCTCTCCGACCTTGAAAACCATGTGTCCTCTGCCCCTTTCGCTGCGCCCAGCTTAGCATGCGCGGCAACCGAGCCTCGACCGGCTCCCGTCCGTCGTCGCAGGTCAGGACGCGATCGGGGGTTGACAAACAGGCTCCGGGCATGCTTCCCGGGGGTCTCCGGCGCCCCCTTTTGATCCACTGTGGACACCTTCCGAACACGGTTCACGACCCCGGACCGGGGGCCGATGTGGGGTCTGCCTACTGGTCCTCCGGAGCGGACCATTAAGCTCCATCGCGGTCGTCCGGCTATCAGGAAGGACACTGCCACCGTGAGCCGCCTTCAGCACCACACCTTCCGCGTGCGGTTGACCTCGGCCGCCCTCGGCCTGGGCGCCGTCCTGGCGCTCGCCGGATGCAGCGCCGGGCAGGTCACCGAGACCGACACGCAGGTCGCCGCCGTCGCGGGCGGCAGCGGGGACGCCGGCGGCATCGGCGTCCGGAACGCGACGCTGTCCTTCCCGGAGACGGGGACCCGCTACGCCAAGGGCGCCTCCGCTCCGCTGGCCGCCGTGCTGATCAACGACGGCGCCGAGGCGGACAAGCTGGTCGAGGCCTCCTCGACCTACGCGGCCTCCGTCGACGTCGCCAAGAACCGCACCCTGCCGTCGCGGTCCGCGCTGCACGCCTACGGCGCGGAGGGCTCCGCGACCCCGGATCAGCAGGAGGTCTCGATCACTCTGAAGGGCCTCACCCAGGACATCACGCCCGGCGTGACCGTCCCGGTGACCTTCGTGTTCGAGAAGGCGGGCCCGCTCACCGTGCAGGTCCCGATCGGGGAGGACTCCACCCCGCGACCGGACACCGGTGGCGAGGAATCGCACCACTGACACCCAGCTCGAACAGCAGCCGGAGGCCGTCCCGTCGGGGGCGGCCTCCGCTGCGTCCGGGGCCTGCTCGCCGGGCGGGCGCCGACACGCGGGCGTGTGTCGGCACGGGTCCCGTCGGGCCCGGCTTATAGCCTCGCCCCGTGCCTACCAAGAACGCCCGTCCCGCCTACCGCTGCGCCGAATGCGGTCACGAGGTCGCGAAGTGGGTCGGCCGCTGCCCGAAGTGCCACGAGTGGAACACCGTGGAGGAGGCGGCCCCGGCGCGGCCCGCGCTGGCGAAGCTGTCCGCGGCCGCCCCGTCCAGCGCGGCCCGCCCCATCGGCGAAGTGGACCTGGACTCGGCGCGGGCCGTCCCGACCGGCATCGCGGAACTGGACCGGGTGCTCGGCGGCGGCATCGTGCCGGGCGCGGTGATGCTGCTCGCCGGTGAGCCCGGGGTGGGCAAGTCGACGCTGCTGCTGGAGGTCGCGCACCGCTGGGCCGCGGCCCGCACCGGCGGCCCCTCGTTGTACATCACGGGCGAGGAGTCGGCCGGTCAGGTGCGGCTGCGCGCGGAGCGGACGAACTCGCTGGACCCGGAGCTGTTCCTGGGCTCGGAGAACGACCTGTCGGCGGTGCTCGGGCACGTGGACGCGATCAAGCCGGGGCTGCTGATCGTGGACTCGGTGCAGACGGTGCAGTCGCCCGACGTGGACGGCACCCCCGGCGGCGTGACGCAGGTGCGCGCCGTGACCTCCGGCCTGGTCGCGCTGGCGAAGGAGCGCGGGCTGCCGGTGGTCCTGGTCGGGCACGTGACGAAGGACGGCGCGGTCGCGGGCCCGCGGGCCCTGGAACACCTGGTGGACGTGGTGCTCAACTTCGAGGGCGACCGGCACTCGGCGCTGCGGATGCTGCGCGGCATCAAGAACCGGTTCGGCCCGGCCGACGAGGTCGGCTGCTTCGAGCAGCGCGACGACGGCATCGCCGAGGTCACCGACCCGTCCGGGCTGTTCCTGAACCGGCAGGAGGCGGCGGTTCCCGGCACCGCGGTCACCGTGATGGTGGAGGGCAAGCGCCCCCTGCTGGCGGAGGTGCAGGCGCTCGTCGCGCCCACCCAGATGCAGATCCCGCGGCGTGCGGTGAGCGGCCTGGACTCGGCCCGGGTGTCGATGACGCTGGCGGTGCTGGACAAGCGCGGCCGGATCCGCACCGGGGAGAAGGAGGTGTTCGCGGCGACGGTCGGCGGCATGAAGGTCACCGAACCCGCCGCGGACCTGGCGGTGGCGCTGGCGGTCGCCTCCTCCGCGCTGGACGTGCCGCTGCCGCCGAACATCGTGGTGATCGGCGAGGTCGGGCTGGCCGGGGAGATCCGCCGGGTCAGCGGGGTCGGCAGGCGGCTCGCGGAGGCCGCGCGGCTCGGCTTCGACCGGGCGCTGGTGCCGCCGGACTCGGGCCGGTTGCCACCGGGCATCCGGGCCACCGAGGTGCCGGACATCAAGACGGCGCTGAAGTCCCTGCGCTCCCGCTGACCATCGGCGCAGCCGCGGACCGCACCGCCGGACGCCGGGCACCAGGCGCCGGGCGGGCAGCAGGCGCCGGACACCGACCCGATCGCACCAGGAGTTCGAGAACAGGCAGCTGAGGGGGGAGTCGTGGCCGATGGTCATCCCGAGTCGTTGCGGACGACGCTGGCGTGGCTGGCGCCGGGGACCGCACTGTGGGACGCGCTGGAACGGATCCTGCGCGGCCGCACCGGGGCGCTGATCGTGCTGGGCCACGACGCGACCGTGGAGTCGATCTGCGACGGCGGCTTCCGGCTGGACGTGGGGTTCAGCGCGACCCGGCTCCGCGAGCTGTCCAAGATGGACGGTGCCGTGGTGCTGTCCACCGACGGGACCCGCATCCTCCGGGCCAACGTGCAGCTGGTCCCGGACCCGACGATCCCCACCGACGAGTCGGGGACCCGGCACCGCACGGCGGAGCGCACCGCCATCCACACCGGCCACCCCGTGGTGTCGGTGAGCCAGTCGATGAGCCTGGTCAGCGTCTACATCCACGGCTACCGGCACGTGCTGTCGGGTTCGCCGGAGATCCTGTCCCGGGCGAACCAGGCGCTGGCCACGCTGGAGCGCTACACGGCGCGGCTGGCGGAGGTGACGCACACCCTGTCCGCGCTGGAGGTGGCGGACGCGGTGACGCTGCGGGACGCGATGACGGTGGTGCAGCGCCTGGAGATGGTGCGCCGCATCTCCGACGAGATCGGCGGCGCGGTCGTCGAGCTGGGCAGCGACGGCCGGTTGATCGAGCTCCAGCTGGACGAGCTGGTCGGCGGCATCGACCTGGACCGGGAGCTGGTGGTGCAGGAGTACCTGCCGACCGCGGGCGGGTTGCCGACGACGGAGCAGGTGGACGCGGCGCTGGCGGAGCTGGACGCGACGGCGCTGCTGGACCTGACGGCGGTGGCGCGGGCGTTCGGCTACCCGGACGGGACGGAGGACCTGGAACAGCCGCTGCGGCCGCGCGGGTACCGGCTGCTGGCGCGGGTGCCGCGGCTGCCGCCCGCGGTGCGCAGGCAGCTGGTGGCGCACTTCGGGTCCCTGCAGGCGCTGCTGGCCGCGGACGTCCCGCAGCTGTGCGAGGTGGAGTTCATCGGCGAAGCCCGCGCCCGCTCGCTCCGCGCCTCGCTGGGCCGGCTGGCCGAAGCGGGCCGCCACCTCTGATCAGCGGGGACGGCCTCAGCCGGTGATGCGGAAGGGCGCGGGTTCGCTGACCATGCGGTCGAGCCGGGCCCCGACCACGTACGCGCCCGCGGGGGCGGTGTCGCGTTCGGCGGCGCACTGGGCGGGGCTCGCGTCGCGGGTGGAGGCGACGCCGGTCCACCGGATCTCGTTGCGCACGGACTTCCCGGGTTCCAGCAGGGGCTTCTCGTTGGTGGATTCGACGTGGCAGTCGTTGCTGGACCAGAACCTGGTGCCGTTCTCGGTGGACACGACCACTTCGCGGAGCATCCGGTCGGTGTTGCGGACGCAGGCGTGGGAACTGGCGTTGGTGACGATCATGCGGAGTTCGACGGGTTCGCCCGCGGGGAAGCTCGGGCGGGCCGGTTCGGCGGCGATCCGCAGGTCCTGGTCGGCGCACGCGGGCGGTGGCGGCGGGGCCTTCGGCGCGGGCGGTGGTTCGGCCGCGTTCGGGGCGGCCGGTGATGGTGCGGCCTGCGGGACGGGCGCGGACGCGCGCGGGGCCAGGACTCCGGCGAGGACGACGATCCCCCACACCACCAGGGCGGTGACCAGCAGGATCACGCCGACTGCCAGTGCCCGGCGTCGCCAGTACACCTCGCGTGGGAGCGGTCCGATGGGATCCAGCACCGCCCGACAGTAACCCGGTGATCCCGCCGAACGGCCCAATGCCAATGGCCCCGATCAGGTGTATTGGTGCGGTTGATCAGTCGCGTTCTGCAACCCCTTCAGGTGACGCAGGCACGGGCTCGGGGCGGCGCGCGTGCCCCGGTGGAGTGGTGGCAGGATCGAATCCGAGATGACGACGATCGCCTGGGACCCCACCGAACTGACCGACTGGTTCGCCGCCGAGGCCCGCCCGCTGCCGTGGCGCGCGCCGGGTGTCACCGGCTGGGGCGTGCTGGTCAGCGAGACGATGCTGCAGCAGACGCCGGTGAACCGGGTCGCCCCGATCTGGCAGGAGTGGCTGGAGCGCTGGCCGCGCCCGTCCGACCTGGCCGCGGCCACCCAGGCGGAGGTGCTGCGCGCCTGGGGCAAGCTCGGCTACCCGCGGCGAGCGCTGCGGCTGCACCAGGCCGCGGCCGTGATCGCCGCCGACCACGGCGACGTCGTTCCGTCCGATGTGGACACCTTGCTGGCGCTGCCGGGCATCGGCGCGTACACGGCGCGCGCGGTGGCCGCGTTCGCCTACGGCAGGCGGGCCCCGGTGGTGGACACCAACGTGCGCCGGGTGGTGGCGCGCGCGGTGCACGGCGCGGGCGATGCCGGCCCGCCGTCGACGAAGCGGGACCTGGCGGACGTGGACGCGCTGCTGCCGTCCGACGACGCGAGCGCGGCCCGGCTCTCGGCGGCGCTGATGGAGCTGGGGCAGGTCGTGTGCACGGTCCGCTCCCCCGCCTGCGAGCGCTGCCCGATCGCGGCGGACTGCGCGTGGCAGCACGCGGGTCGCCCGGCCTACACGGGGCCGCCGAAGAAGGTGCAGAAGTTCGCGGGCACGGACCGCCAGGTGCGCGGCAAGCTGCTGGACGTGCTGCGCGGCACGGAGGGCCCGGTGCCGCGCGCCGCGCTCGACGCGGTGTGGCAGGACGCGGGCCAGCGGGACCGCTGCCTGGATTCGCTGCTGGTGGACGGGTTGCTGGAGCAGACCGACGACGGTCGCTTCGCCCTCCCCGGCGAGCACTGAGCGACCGGCCGGGCCTCCCGGCGACGACGGCCCGGAGGGCGGAACCGATGGCGCAGGCGCTGACCGTGTTCTTCGACGACGCGACCGAGCGGCGGTTGCGGGCGCTGCGCGAGAACGCGGCCGCGGCGCGGGTTCCGGTGCTGGACGGCCGCCCGGGCGTGGTGCTGGCGTCGGCGAGCTCGATCCCGGCCGCCGCCCGCGCGGCGCTGCGCGCCGAGCTGCGGTCGCTGTTCCTGCCGGACCTGTGGTTCTCCACGCTGGGCACGTTCCCGGGCGAGGACGCGGTGCTGCTGCTGACGGCGGTGGTGGACGCGGAGCTGCTGGCGGTGCACTCGGCGGTGCACGACGTGCTGGCGGGCCGGGTGTCGAACCCGTCGGCGTACCACTTCCCCGGGGCCTGGATCCCGCACTGCGCGCTGACCCCGGCGCTGGGCGGCGCGGAGCTCACCGCGGGGTTCGACGCGCTGCGCTCGGCGGAACCGGTGCGGGCGGCCGTCGCCGAGGTCGCGGTGCTGGATTCCCGCGACGGCACCGCGGACGTGCTCGTCGCGCGCTGAGCACCGGGCGCTCGATCAGCGGTGCCCCCGATCCGCCTCTCCGAGCGCCGGTCGATGCCCGCCGAGCGCGGAGCACGGCCCGCGCCCCGGCCCCGGAACGGGTGATCCGCGGCCGTCCGAGCGCCCGCCCACGGACTCGCGGAACCCCGCCCACCAGCGAAGTCGATCCCTCCACTGTGGACTACGAGGGGTGCTCGCCCGAGTTGCTCCCGCCCAGGTGAGGGGCCACTTTGGACCGGCATCCTGTCACGCGGCGTGAGGAGCGAGATGGACGTCGAAGGCGTGAGCATCGTGGCGCGCGGGATCACGGCCACCGGACCGGAGGGCATCGTCTTCGAGAACGTCGACGCCCGCGTGTACCCGGGCGAACTCGCCGTCGTCCTCGGCGAGGGCGGCACCGGCCGCACCTCGCTGCTGCTCGCGCTGTCCGGCAGGCTGCGCACCGTCGCCGGGCGCATCGAGATCGACGAGGCCCCGCGCCGCGCCGGCCTGGTGCGCAAGGTCGTCGTCCCCGCCCGCCTCTCCCCCGGTTTCGAGCTGGACGGCAGGCTCCGGGTCCGGGAGGCCGTCCGGGAGCGCCGCATCACCGCCCGCGTCAGCGCGCAGGACGTGGACCGGGCGCTGGCGCTGGTCGGGGTGGACGTCGACCGGGCCGCGCTGATCGACGAGCTCTACCCGGACGACCGGCTGCTGCTCGCGATCGCGCTCGCCACCGCGGGCGGCCCGCCGGGGATCGTGGTGGACGACGTGACCGCCGGGCTGCTGCCCTCCGGGCGCAACCGGGTGTGGTCGGCGCTGCGGGCCGTCGCGGACACCGGGACGACCGTGCTGGCCAGCGCCACCGAACCCGGTTCGGAGGCGGACGTGCTGATCCGGTTGCCGTACAACGTCGTCGACTTCGGCGACGACACCGGCGGGCTGCCGCTGTTCAGCTCCACCGCGGGCGAGGACCTCCGATGAAGGCGATCTACCTGGCGTGGCTGGAGCTGCGGCGCTTCCGCGGGCCGTGGCGCCGGTTCGCGCCCGCCGTGCTGATCCTCGTCCCGCTGCTGTACGGCGCGCTGTTCCTGTGGTCCAACTGGGACCCGTACGGGCGGACCGCGCAGGTGCCGGTGGCGGTGGTCAACTCCGACCGGCCCGCCGACCACAACGGGGAGCAGATCAACGCCGGCGAGCAGTTCGTGCAGCAGCTGCGCACCACCGACACGTTCCAGTGGCACTTCGTCGACGCGGGCACCGCGCGCAGCGGGCTGGAGGACGGCCGCTACTACTTCACGATCCGCGTCCCGGAGGACTTCAGCACCCGGCTGGCGCAGTCCACGCGCAGCTCCCCGCAGCGCCCCGCGGTGCTGCTGACCAGGAACGACGCCAACGGTCACCTGGCCGGGATCATGGCGGACGCGGCGCGCTACGAGCTGCAGAACCAGATCAACGCCGCCGCGTACGCCGCCTACGCGCGCGGGCTGTACGGCGACCTCGGCGAGGTGCGCGGCAAGCTCGGCACCGCGTCGGAGGTCTCCGAGCAGCTGGTGCAGGGCACCCAGCTGAGCAAGCAGAGCACCGGGGCGCTGGCCCGCGGGCTCAGCGGGGTGCGGGACGGCGCGGGCCGGGTGTCCGGCGGGGTCCGGGACGTCGCGGCTGCCTCCGCCGAGCTCGACGACAAGCTGTCCTCGATCACCGACTTCACCGGGCAGCAGCTGCCCGCCACCACCGATGCGCTGCTGGACGCGAGCTCCTCCGCGGTCGCCGACCTGAATTCGATCTCCGGCGGGGCCGCGGCGGCCCAGCGGCAGGCAGGCGGATCGGCCGGGGCGCTGGAGCAGCTGGCCCAGCGGCACCCGGGCCTGGCCGACGATCCCGCGTACCGGTCCGCGCTGGCCGACGCGCGGCGGCTCGCCTCCACCACCTCGGCGCTCGACGGCACGGCGCGGGACGCGCAGCGCTCCGCCGCCGAAGCCCAGGACCGGGCGCTGGCGCTGCGCGACGAGCTGGCACCGCTGCAGGAGGCGGCGAACGACCTCGCCGAGCCCGCGAGCCGGTTGCGGCTCGCCTCCGCGGAGCTCACCGGCGGCTCCGGCGGGCTCACCCAGGGCGTGAACGCGCTGGTCGCGAACATCGGTGTCGCGCAGACCAGCTCGGGGCAGCTCAACGACGGGGCGCGGCGACTCGCCGACCAGGTGCGGGACAGCCTGGACCGGATGCCGCCCGCCGGGCCGACGGAGGTCGCGCGGGCCTCCTCCGAGCTGGGCACGCCGTCGGCGGTGCGGGCGACGACGCTGAACTCCGCCGACGTGTACGGGCGCGGGGTGGCGCCGCTGTTCTTCGCGATCGCGCTGTGGGTGTTCGGGTTGTTCGCCTACCTGCTGTTCACCCCGCTGAACCAGCGGGCGCTGGGCGGGCGCACCAATCCGCTGTCGATCGCCGTCGGCGGCCTGCTGCCCGCGGCGGTGCTCGGGGTGATCGGCGGGCTGGTGCTGCTGGGCGCGATGGACCTGGGGCTGGGGCTGGACCCGGTGGACCTGCCTTCGGCGGTGGGGCTGGTCGCGCTGGCGGCGGCCGCGTTCACCGCGGTGAACCACTTCCTGCGGGCGGCGTTCGGCGTGGTCGGCGGGCTCGTCTCGGTGGCGCTGCTGCTGGTGCAGATCACCGCATCCGGCGGGCTGTACCCGGTGGAGACGGCCCCGGCGCCGTTCCAGGCGCTGCACGCGGTGCTGCCGATGAGCTACCTGGTGGACGGCCTGCGGGTCGCGTTCACCGGTGGCGAGCCCGCGCACCTGGCGCGGGACGCGATCGTGCTGGGCGGCGTGCTCGTCGGGTTCCTGGTGCTGACGTCGCTGGTGGTGCTGCGGCACCGGACGTGGACGATCGGCAGGCTGCACCCGCAGCTCGAACTGTGAGCCCCGCTGCGCTGCTCGTCATGCCCCGTGCGGGCCCGTAGGCTGGGTGCATGGCTGTTGTGAAGATCAACGCGATCGAGGTCCCCGAGGGCTCCGGCCCCGAACTGGAGAAGCGCTTCGCCGGGCGCCACGGCTCGGTGGAGGACTCCCCCGGGTTCCTCGGCTTCGAGCTGCTGCGGCCCGTGCAGGGCGACAACCGGTACTTCGTCTACACGAAGTGGGAGTCCGAAGAGGACTTCCAGAACTGGGCGCAGGGTCCGGCGAAGGCCGCGCACTCCGGCGAGCACAAGAACACCGTCGCCACCGGTTCCAGCCTGCTGGAGTTCGAGGTCGTGCAGGCCAAGCACAAGGACGCGTGAGCGACCTCCCGGGCGGGCGCCGCGCCCGCCCGGGATTCGAGGTGGAGGAGCGCGGTGAGCACGGACGCGATCGCCGCGGCGGCGGAATCCGTCGCCGGGGCGGAAGCGCTGCTGGTGTGCGCGGGCGCCGGGATCGGCGTCGACTCCGGGCTCCCGGACTTCCGCGGCGACACCGGTTTCTGGCGGGCGTACCCGCCGTACGAGCGGCTCGGGTTGAGCTTCGTCGAGGTGGCCGATCCGGTGCACTTCGCCGAGGACCCCGAGCTGGCGTGGGGTTTCTACGGGCACCGGCTGGGGCTGTACCGCGAGACGGTGCCGCACGAGGGCTTCGCGATCCTGCACCGGTGGGCGCGGCGGATGCCGCTCGGCGCCCGGGTGTTCACCTCGAACGTCGACGGCCAGTTCCAGGCGGACGGGTTCGCCCCGGAGCACGTCGCCGAGTGCCACGGCAGCATCCACCGGTTGCAGTGCCTGGAACCGTGCACGGACGACGTGTGGTCGGCGGCCGACGTCTCGGTGCGGGTCGATCCGGCGACGATGCGCGCGGAACCACCGCTGCCCGCCTGCCGGAACTGCGGCGGCACGGCGCGGCCGAACATCCTGATGTTCGGGGACTGGAGCTGGGTCGCCGGGGACGCGCAGCCGCGGCTGGACGCCCTGCAGGCGTGGCGGCGCTCGTTGCGGGCGGCACGGCTGGTGGTGGTGGAGCTCGGCGCGGGCACCGCGGTGCCGACGGTGCGCAGGCACGCCGAACTGGCCTCGGCCGCCTCCGGCGCGCTGATCCGCATCAACCCGCGCGAACCCGACGTGCGGCACGGTCGCGGCCTGTCCCTCCCGGAACCGGCGCTACCGGCCCTGCGCGCCATCGACGCCGCGCTCAACGCGTGACCGCCCGCCACTGCGAGCACAACACCCGGCGAGCAGAACCGCGCCACCGCAGATCGTGCCCGCTTCCCGTCAGCGCGAAGCGCTGAGCCGCCGACCACGCACGCTTCCGGACCACCCGCGGGTTCTCAGCGGGATTCTCGCGAGGACGGCTTTTCCCTCGTGGCGGAGCCACTGAGGTTCCGCCACCCCGCCCCCGGAGCAGGACGAGTCCGGCGCAGCCTCAGCCAGAGACCACCAGGTGGGCGCTGATCGCCCGGTGGTCGCTGCCGGGCACGTCGTGCACCTGGTAGCCCTGCGCCACCAGGCCCTCGCTGACCAGCACGTGGTCGATGGTGACGCGCGGCGTCCAGCCCGCACCCCAGGTCGGGGCCAGCCCGTCCCCGGTGACCTCCGCGACGTCGGAGTAGCCGCCGCCGAGCAGCGCCCGCAGCGGCGAGTTGTCCAGCGTCGCGTTGAAGTCCCCGGCGAGGATCCGCGGCGCGGCGCGCTCCCCCGGCGGCCGCGGCATCGCGTCGATCTCCTGCCGCCAGCGACCGGCCGTGTCCGCGCCCATCGGGTAGAGCGGGTGCACCGCGACGAACTCGACCTCGCGGCCGCCCGGCAGCCGGATCAGCGCGGACGGCTGGGCCAGCGAGGTCGGCGGCACCAGCGCCAGCTCGCGCAGCGGGAACCGGGAGGCGATGCCGCTGCCGTCCGCCCGCGGTCCGCTGTGCAGCACCCGGTGCGGCAGCAGTGCCGCGAGCCCGGCCCGGTCCAGCGCGGCGACGGCCTCCGGGGTGAGCTCCTGCAGGCTGAGCACGTCGATCCGCCCGTCCCGCACCAGGTCCACGACCCGTTCCGCGTCGGCCTGGCCGAAAAACAGGTTGACCGACAGCACGCGCAGCGGTGAACCTTGCACCGGCGTCGGCGAGTCCGGGATCGCCCGGGGGAGCACCAGGACCGCCAGCACCACCGACAGCAGCCCCACGAGCAGCGTGCTCAGCCACCGGCGCAGCGCCAGGCCCAGCACGGTCAGCACCACCCCCACCGGCACGGCGTACGGCAGGGTCGCGGTCAGCGCGATCAGGTAGCGGTTCGCGGTGTCGAACCCCAGCAGCACAGGGGCCGCCCACGCGGCGGTGCCGAGCACGGCCAGCAGGAACAGCGCGGTGGCGCATCCGCTCCTGCGCGCGGATCCGGCGTCGGGTTCGACGACCGCCGCGCCCATCCAGCACCCCCGATGTCGTGCGGCTCACCCGCGCTGCCAGCGCGCTGTGCGCGCGCTGTCAGCGCCACCCCCGATGGTGGGGAGCATAACGAATCGAGGAGGCGGCATGTCCTATGCGATCCAGGCCGAGGGCCTGGTGAAGCGCTTCGGCGCGACCACCGCGCTCGACGGCGTCGACCTGGCCGCGCCGACCGGCTCGATCCTGGGGGTGCTGGGGCCGAACGGGGCGGGCAAGACGACGGCGGTGCGCATCCTGGCGACGCTGCTGCGGCCGGACGCGGGCCGGGCCACCGTGGCGGGGCGCGACCTGCATCGGGAGGCGGTGGCGGTGCGCGGCCGCATCGGGCTGACCGGGCAGTACGCGTCGGTGGACGAGGAGCTGACCGGGGTGGAGAACCTGGTGCTCATCGGCCGGTTGCTGGAGCTGTCCCGGCGGGACGCGCGGGCGCGCGCGGCGGAGCTGCTGGAGCGCTTCGGGCTCACCGACGCGGGCGGTCGCGCGATCAAGACCTACTCGGGAGGCATGCGCAGGCGGCTCGACCTGGCGGCGAGCATCGTCGGCAGGCCGGAGGTGCTGTACCTGGACGAGCCGACGACCGGGCTGGACCCGCGCAGCCGCAACCAGGTGTGGGACATGGTCACCGGGCTCACCGGCGAAGGCGTCACGGTGCTGCTGACCACCCAGTACCTGGAGGAGGCCGACCAGCTCGCCGACCGGATCAGCGTGATCGACCACGGCCGGGTGGTGGCCGAGGGCCGCGCCGACGAGCTCAAGCGGCGCACCGGCAAGCAGACCCTGCAGGTGCGGCCCAGCGGTGCCGAGGACGTGCCGGAGGTGCGGCGCATCGTCGCCGAGCTCACCGGCGTGCAGCCCGCGACCGACGACGAGGGCGGCCTCATCACCGCCCCGGTGGACGATCCGGTGCTGCTGTCGGCCCTGGTCCGCAGGCTCGACGACGCGGGGATCACCGCCGATGAACTGGCCTTGCGGCTGCCCAGCCTGGACGAGGCGTTCCTCGCCCTGACCGGGAAGCCCGCCGCGGAGGAGGGGACCGCAGCATGACCAGCACGATCGAACGCGGCACCGGGGCCGAGCCGTCCCCGCCGCCGCAGGAGCGCATCGGACCGCTGCGCACCGTGCGGCACGGGCTGACGCTCGCCGGGCGCAGCGTGCTCAAGATCCGCAAGTCGCCGGAGGGGCTGCTGGACGTCACGTTGCAGCCGATCCTGTTCCTGGTGATGTTCGTGTACCTGTTCGGCGGTGCGATCGCCCAGGACACCGGCGCCTACCTGCAGCAGACGTTACCGGGTGTGATGGCGATGAACATGATCTTCGGCAGCCTCGGCACCGGGATGCAGCTCAACACCGACATCAGCAAGGGCGTCTTCGACCGGTTCCGCAGCCTGCCCATCGCCCGCTCGGCGCCGCTGATCGGGGCGGTGTTCGGCGACGTGGTGCGCTACGTGGTGTCGGTGGCGGTGCTGCTGGCCGTGGCGACGCTGATGGGGTTCCGCATCGAGACCGGGCCGCTGCAGGCGTTCGCCGCGTTCCTGGTCGCGTTGGCGTTCGCGCTGTCGATGTGCTGGATCACGGTGTTCCTCGGGATGCTGATCCGCAGCCAGCAGGCGCTGCCGGGCGTGGCGATGGCGTTCATGTTCCCGCTGACGATGGGCAGCAACGTGTTCGTGCCGACGGAGACGATGCCCGGCTGGCTGCAGGCGTGGGTGCAGGTGAACCCGGTGACGCAGCTGGCGGACACCGCGCGCGGGCTGATGATCGGCGGGCCGGTGGCCGGGCCGCTGACGGCGACCGTGATCTGGATGGTGGTGTTGACGGCGGTGTTCTTCCCGCTGGCGATGTGGGCCTACCGGAAGCGGGTGTGAGCCCGCCGGGCGGGAGGCTCTCGGGGGGTCTCCCGCCCGGCTTCACCGCTGGTCGCGGTCCAGTGCGGAGCGGAGCTCGGCGAGGGCCGCGGCCCTCGGCTGCGCCGTCGCGGCGTCGAACACCGCCCGGTGCGGTTCTCCGGTGGACGCCAGGCCGTCCCGGGTCCGGCGCACGTCCGGGTCGCCTTCGTCGAGGGCGCCGCGCAGCGCGACGGCCAGCCCGAGCAGCCGCGCCGCCCCGGGCTGGTCGCCGGCGTTCCACCGCCAGCGCGCCGCGCACTCCGCGACGGCCGCCGCCTCCGGCGCGCTCCGGATGCCGGCACCGCCGTCGAGGGCCTTCGCGAGCAGCGCCGGAGCCTCGTCCGGGCGCCCCCGGTCGAGCAGGACCCCGGCGCGTTGCCGCAGCAGTGCCGGACGCAGCAGGGCGCCTTCTTGCTCGTCCGTGCCGATGCGGTCCGCCTCGTCCAGGTACCGCTCGGCCTCGTCCGGTCCGCCTTCCAGCCGCGCGCATTCGGCGAGGCCGGTCAACGCCCACACCGCGAACCACGGCCTGCCGCGCGCCGCGATCTCCCCGGCCCGTTCCAGTTCGGCGCGACCGCGGCCGAAGTCCCCGGCCCGCACCCGCTCCACCCCGATGCGCACCATGATCGCGACCAGGTCGACGTCGGAGCGCAGCTGCCGGATCGTTTCCAGCGCCTCCGCCAGCAGGTCGATGGCGCCCGCGTGATCACCGCGCAGCGAGCGGTAGCCGGCGAGGCTGCTGATGCTCTGCGCCCGCCCCCACCGATCGCCGATCCGGCGGAACGCGTCCGCCGCGGTGCGCATGTGCTCCTCCGCGGTCCGCGGATCGCCGCCGTGCTCGGCGCTGATCGCCTGCTCGAACACCGCCGTGGCCCGCACCCACGGGTCGGGGTGCGCGGTGGCGAGCTCGACGACGCGCCGCAGCTCGGTGAACTCGCCGAGGAACAGCCACGCCCCCGCCTCCAGTAGGACGGAGTGCGGGTAGCGGTGCATCGCCCCGCTCTCCGCCGCCGCGACGGCACCGTCCCGCACCTGCTCGAACCAGCCGTCGCCGGTGCCCGCCAGCGCGCGTCCGAGCCGCACCACCGCCCTGGCCTGCGGTGCGGCGGGGCCGGGCAGCTCGGCGACGGCCGTGAACCGGGCGAGCACCTCCTCGCTCCACGCGGACATCGACCAGTACCAGGACAGCGCGGCCACCAACCGCAGCCCGCGGTCGGCGTCGCCCGCGTCGACGGCCCGGTGCAGCGCGGCCAGCAGGTTGTCGTGGTCGGCGTCGAGCCGGTCCATCAGGTCGAGCTGCTCGGGCCCGTGCAGGCCCGGTTGGGTCTCTTCGGCGACGGCGAGGAAGTGGGCGAGGTGCGCGTCGCGGGCCCGGTCGGCCGCTCCGTCGTCGAGGCAGCGCTGCCAGCAGTAGGCGCGCACCGTCTCCAGCATCCGGTAGCGGCCGTTCTCGACCGCGGTCACCAGGGACTTCTCCACCAGCGAGGACAGCACGTAGAAGACGTCAGCGGCGGGCAGCTCGTCGTCGGCGCACACCGCGGTCACCGATTCGGCGCGGACCGCGCCGGTGAACACGGCCATCCGGGCCGCGAGCCGCCGCTCCCGCTCGTCGAGCAGGTCCCAGCTCCACTCGACGACGGCCCGCAGCGTGCGGTGCCGCGGCATCGCCGCCCGGTTCCCGCCGGTGAGCAGCCGGAACCGGTCGTGGAGCCGCGCGGCGATCTGCCGCAGCGGCATCGACCGCAGCCGGGCGGCGGCGAGTTCGATGGCCAGCGGGATGCCGTCGAGCCGCCGGCACACCTCGACGACGTCGGGCGCGGTGCGCTCGGTGAGCTCGAACCCGGGGCTCGCGGCGGCGGCCCGGTCCGCGAACAACCGCACGGCGGCCGCCGCGGCCGGGTCCGTCCCGTCGGCGGGCAGGGCGAGCGGCCCCACCGGCAGCAGTTCCTCCCCAGGCAGCGCGAGCGGTTCGCGGCTGGTGGCGAGCACCCGGAGCTCGGGGCGGCGGCCGAGGAGTTCGTGCGCGAACCCGGCGGCCTCCTCGATGACGTGCTCGCAGTTGTCGAGGACGAGCACGGCCGGTTCGGCGCCGAGCGCCTCGGCGAGGCGGGCGGCGCCGTGCGACTGCGGTGCCTCCAGCAGCCGGGTCTCGCGGATGCCGAGCGCGGCGAGCACGGCCGCGGTGAGGTCACCCCCGTCGCGCACCGGCGCGAGCTCGGCGAACCACACCCGGTGGCCGGTGAGCTCGGCGGCGATCTCGGTGGCCAGCCGCGTCTTGCCCGCCCCGCCCGGGCCGAACAGGGTGACCAGCCGGGACCGGGCGAGCGCGGCGCCGACCTGCGCGATCTCGGCCTCGCGCCCGACGAAGCTGCTCAGCCGGACCGGGAGGGCCTGGTGCGCCGCCGGGGCGGGCGGCGGCGCGGGCTCGTCGCGCAGCAGCTCGGCGCGCAGCGCGGTCAACGACGTCGAGGGGTCGGTGCCGAGGTCGCCGGCGAGCCGGGAGCGGTGCGCCTCGTACGCGGCGAGCGCGTCGGCGCGGCGACCGGCGGCGTGCAGGGCCCGCAGCCGCAGTGCGATGAGCCGTTCGCGCAGCGGGTGTCGCGCGCAGAGCCCGTCCAGTTCGGGGATCAGGTCCGCGTGCCTGCCGATCCGCAGGTCCGCTTCGATCCGGTCCTCCCGCGCGCCCAGCCGGGCTTCGTCGAGCCGCGCGACGTGGGGGGCCGCGAACGCCGCGTCGGCGACGTCGACGAGCGGGTCGCCGCGCCACAGCGCCAGCGCCTCCCGCAGCACGTCGGCGGCACCGGCGGCCTCGCCGGAGCGCAGCCGGGCCCGGCCCGTCGCCACCAACCGGTCGAACCGGTGCACGTCGACGTCGTCGCCCGCGACGTCCAGGACGTAGCCCGCGGCCGTGGAGGTCAGCCGCAGGTCCCCGGTGGCGCGGCGGGCGCGGGAGACGAGCGTCTGCAGCGCGTTCACAGCGGCGGCCGGTTGCGCGGCGCCCCAGAGGTCGGCGATGAGCGTGTCGGCGGGCACCGGTCGTCCCGCGTCGAGCGCGAGCCGGGCGATCAGGGCGCGGACCCGCCGCCCGCCGACCTCGACGGGTTCGCCGTCGGCCGCGCGCAGCCGGAACGGTCCCAGCATCGCCACTCGCACCCGCCCAGCTTCGCAGGGGCCGGGGCGGCGCAGGTCGAGCCGGGTGTGCACCGGGCCGCCCGGCCTGTGGACAACTCGGTGGATCGGGCGGATCACCCACAGCTGATCCACAACCCGGAACAGCCTTGCTGAGCTGCGAGGACACCGCGGCGGCCGGATCGCGCACCCCGGACCGCAGCACACCGGGAACCACGTTTCCACAGGTCAGCGGCACCTCCTTCGCCACGCCGCGATCGAGGGACGGCGATCGTCGGCACCGGCCCGCCCGGCGGTCCTCCCGACGACGGACCTGTCCCCGAGTTGTCCACAGCTCCATCCACAGGAAGTGCAGTTGTCCACAGCAACGCGGCGACCGGTGGAGCGGCCGTGCGAGGGGGATCACAGGGAAGCACTCCCACCGTGCTGGAATCATGGAACAACGGACATACCGCATGATTCGCGCCCAGCGGTTCCGCTCGGCGCGCGGGCGCGGTCGGCGTGAACCGGCGGTTCAGCGACCGGCCCCGCCGCCCAGCACGGGCGCTGCCCACCGAGACCCCTGCCGACCTCCCTCCCCGCCGATGTTCGGAGCCTCGATGCACTCGACCGCACTGGCCGCTGCCGCCGCCGAGCCGACCGGGTTCACCGGTTGGGTCGTCAGCGTGATGGAGACCCTGGGCGGCCCCGGCGCCGGTCTGATCATCGCGCTGGAGAACGTGTTCCCGCCGATCCCCAGCGAGCTGATCCTGCCGCTGGCCGGGTTCGCCGCCAGCCGGGGCGACATGAACATCGTCTCGGCGGTGCTGTGGACGACGATCGGCTCGATCGTCGGCGCCCTCGTCCTGTACTGGCTCGGCGCCTCGCTCGGCCGGGACCGGATGCGGCGGATCGCCGCGCGGCTGCCGCTGGTGAAGGTCGCCGACGTCGACCGCACCGAGGCCTGGTTCGCGAAGCACGGGGTGAAGGCCGTGTTCCTGGGTCGGATGATCCCGCTGTTCCGCAGCTTCATCTCGCTGCCCGCCGGCGTGGAGAAGATGGCGCTGCCGACGTTCGTGCTGTTCACCGGCTTGGGCAGCCTGATCTGGAACACGCTGTTCGTGGTGGCCGGTTACCTGCTCGGCGAGAACTGGTACCTGGTCGAGGAGTACGCGGGGATCGTTTCCAAGGTCGTCGTCGGCGCGGTCGTGGTGGCCCTCATCTACTTCGTCGTCGCCCGCCTCCGCCGCGACCGCCGCGAGCAGGACGCGGCCGACGACATCACCGACGAACTCCCCCGCATCTCCGCCGACGAGATCCCCACCCAGCAGCTCCCCCGCATCCGCTGACCTCGCGAGGGACCCGCCGCCACGTGAACGGCCCGTTCACCCAGCCGCCCTGGGCGGGTCACTCGCCTCGACGGCGCTGCTCAGTCGACGCTCGGCAGCTCGGCGAGGAACCGGCGCCAAGCGGCGTGCCCGACGTCGAGCCGCCCGCCCTCCGGGTCCTTCGAATCCCGCACGAGCACGCCCCGCGCAGTCAACCGCACCTCGACGCACATGTTGCTGGTGCCGGAACTGCGCGAGCTCTTTAACCAACCGGTGTCGTAGTCCATCACTGCACGCCCCTCAACTTCTCGGACAGGAGCACGACCGACTCCTCCGGAGAAGACGCCAGTTCTCGCAAGCGATCCATCGCGCGGAACATCGGTGTCGTGTCCTCTTCATGATCGTAGTAGGTCGCGGGGGCATGACTACCTTTGAAAGCGATCCTCGGCGCTGCCGCACCGAAGTCCAGCGTGATCAGCCCTTCGCCCAGCACGGGGTTGTTCGGCACGCTGCGCGGGACGACCTGAACGGTGACGTCATCCCGCGCACCGAGTCCGAGCAGGTGCTCAAGCTGGCCGCGCAACACCTCCGGGCTGCCGACGACCTGGTCGAGGGCCGTTTCGGTCAGCACCAACGCGATGTCCTTGGGTTCGGGGGCTTCCAACACGCGTCGCTGTTGTTCGAGCCGGAAGTCCAGCCGGCGCTGGACCTCCGCCGCCGAGGACGGCCACCAGATCCCGTCGCACGCGGTGAACACCGCTCGCGCGTAGTCGGCGGATTGCGCGAGGCCGGGCACGATCCCGGTGTCGTAGAAGCCGATCGCGCCGGCGTCGGCCTGCAGGTCGGCGAGCCGCTCGAAGGAGTACGACCCGCCCACCGGGAACATCACGTTGATCTTCCAAGGGCGGAACGAACTCGTCCTCAGCTGCACCCGCCGCGGCTTCGACCTCCTCGCCGAAGCCGTCCGCACCGCCGGCGGCATCCTCGCCACGGCCGACGCCGCACCCCCTGACATCGACGACGAAGACGGGTGAACGGACCGTTCGCCCAACGGGATCGGACGACCCGCCCGCCCGAACCCGCCGCGACCGGTGCCGAGCGCGAAGCGGCCCCCGCACCGGTGTGGTGCGGGGGCCGCGTTCGGATCAGGGATCCGGGGTCACTCCTCGGAGTTGTCCTCCCGCGAGGACTCCTCCGCGGAACCGCCCGAGGACGCCAGGTCCACCGGCGGCGAGTCCGGGACGGTGGACGGCTTCTGCTCACCGCGGAAGGTGAACACCGCCTCGTCGTCCTTGCCCTCGCCGTCCCAGTTGTCGACGTCCACGATGACGATCTGGCCGGCTTCGATCTCGCCGAACAGGATCTTCTCGGACAGCCGGTCCTCGATGTCGCGCTGGATGGTGCGGCGCAGCGGCCGGGCACCCAGCACCGGGTCGAAGCCGCGCTTGGCGAGCAGCTTCTTCGCCTTCGTCGTCAGCTCCAGGGACATGTCCTTGCCCCGCAGCGCCTTCTCCACCCGGCCCGCGAGGAGGTCGACCATCTGGATGATCTCGTTCTCGGTGAGCTGGTGGAAGACGATGACGTCGTCGATCCGGTTGAGGAACTCCGGACGGAAGTGCTTCTTCATCTCCTCGTGGACCTTGGACTTCATCCGCTCGTAGTTCGAGTCGGCGGAGTTGCCCGCGGAGAACCCGAGGCCCACGGCCTTCGAGATGTCCTGGGTCCCGAGGTTCGAGGTGAAGATCAGCACCGTGTTCTTGAAGTCCACCGTGCGGCCCTGGCCGTCGGTCAGGCGGCCGTCCTCCAACACCTGCAGCAGCGTGTTGTAGATCTCCTGGTGGGCCTTCTCGATCTCGTCGAACAGGACCACGGAGAACGGCTTGCGGCGGACCTTCTCGGTGAGCTGGCCGCCCTCCTCGTAGCCGACGTAGCCCGGAGGGGCGCCGAACAGCCGCGAGGCGGTGTAGCGGTCGTGGAACTCACCCATGTCGATCTGCACGAGCGCGTCGTCGTCGCCGAACAGGAACTCGGCCAGCGCCTTCGACAGCTCGGTCTTACCGACACCGGACGGACCGGCGAAGATGAACGAGCCCGAGGGACGCTTCGGGTCCTTCAGCCCGGCGCGGGTGCGGCGGATCGCCTGGGACACGGCCTTGACCGCGTCGTCCTGGCCGATGATCCGCTTGTGCAGCTCGTCCTCCATGCGGAGCAGACGGGTGGTCTCCTCCTCGGTGAGCTTGAAGACGGGGATGCCGGTCCAGTTGGCCAGCACCTCGGCGATCTGCTCGTCGTCGACCTCCGCGACGACGTCCAGGTCACCGGCCTTCCACTGGGTCTCGCGCTCCTCCTTCTGCCCGAGGAGGGTCTTCTCCTCGTCGCGGAGGCGCGCGGCCCGCTCGAAGTCCTGGCCGTCGATGGCCGACTCCTTGTCCCGGCGCACGTCGGCGATCTTCTCGTCGAACTCGCGCAGGTCCGGCGGAGCGGTCATCCGGCGGATGCGCATCCGGGCCCCGGCCTCGTCGATCAGGTCGATCGCCTTGTCCGGCAGGTAGCGGTCGTTGATGTACCGGTCCGCCAGCGTCGAGGCCGCGACCAGCGCGCCGTCGGTGATGGACACCCGGTGGTGCGCCTCGTACCGGTCGCGCAGGCCCTTGAGGATCTCGATGGTGTGTTCCAGCGAGGGCTCGCCGACCTGGATCGGCTGGAAGCGGCGTTCCAGGGCCGGGTCCTTCTCGACGTACTTGCGGTACTCCTCGAGCGTGGTCGCACCGATGGTCTGCAGCTCACCGCGGGCCAGCATCGGCTTGAGGATGCTCGCGGCGTCTATGGCGCCTTCGGCCGCTCCCGCTCCGACGAGGGTGTGGATCTCGTCGATGAACAGGATGATGTCGCCGCGGGTCTTGATCTCCTTGAGCACCTTCTTCAGGCGCTCCTCGAAGTCACCGCGGTAGCGGGAACCGGCGACCAGCGAGCCCAGGTCGAGCGTGTAGAGCTGCTTGTCCTTCAGCGTCTCGGGCACCTCGCCCTTGACGACCTTCTGCGCCAGGCCCTCGACGACGGCGGTCTTGCCGACGCCGGCCTCGCCGATGAGCACCGGGTTGTTCTTGGTGCGCCGCGAGAGCACCTGCATGATGCGCTCGATCTCCTTGTCCCGGCCGATGACCGGGTCGAGCTTCGACTCGCGGGCGCTCTGCGTCAGGTTCCGGCCGAACTGGTCCAGGACCAGCGACGACGACGGGGTGCCCTCGCCGCGGCCACCGGCCTCGGCGGGCTCCTTGCCCTGGTACCCGGACAGCAGCTGCAGCACCTGCTGGCGCACCCGGTTCAGGTCCGCGCCGAGCTTGACGAGCACCTGGGCGGCGACGCCCTCGCCCTCGCGGATCAGCCCGAGCAGGATGTGCTCGGTCCCGATGTAGTTGTGGCCGAGCTGCAACGCCTCCCGCAGCGACAGCTCCAGCACCTTCTTGGCCCGTGGGGTGAACGGGATGTGACCGCTGGGGGCCTGCTGGCCTTGGCCGATGATCTCCTCGACCTGCTGCCGCACGCCTTCCAGGGCGATCCCCAGCGACTCCAGCGCCTTGGCGGCGACACCCTCACCCTCGTGGATCAAGCCCAGGAGGATGTGCTCGGTGCCGATGTAGTTGTGGTTGAGCATCCGGGCCTCTTCTTGGGCCAGGACGACCACCCGCCTCGCGCGGTCGGTGAACCTCTCGAACATTCGCACTCCCTGACTGCTGCGCCGGCGGTGTTGTACCGGGACACGGCTCCTGCTCGCCGATGCCCGCGAAGGGTTCAGCACTCTGGGGTCCACTGTAGTAGCCGCACCCCGGCGGAGTCCGGACCCGCTGGCAGCCCGCCGCACCCGTTCGCCGCCTTGCCTGTCGTCCAACGAGCTGCCGACCTGCGGCATTCCGCTCTGACCCGAGTGGGGGCCGATGTCCGCTGAGCGCGAACAAGACCCGGAGCCGCGGCGCTCGTCCACTCGTTCAGGTGGCCACGGTCGACTCAATCTCGCACGGTGGACGCCGCTCTGCCACCAATCGGTACCACCATCGGCGTACCCGTCACCGGGTCGGGGATGACCCGGGCGTTCAGGCTGAAGACGTCCGCCAGCAATTCCTCGGTGAGCACCTCGTCGGGCGCGCCCTGCGCGACGATCGCACCGTCGCGCATCGCGACCAGCCGGTCCGCGTAGCGGGCCGCCAGGTTCAGGTCGTGCAGCACCATCACCACGGTGCGGCCGCTCTCGTCGTGCAACCGGCCGACCAGGTCCAGCACCTCCACCTGGTGCGCCAGGTCCAGGTACGTCGTCGGCTCGTCCAGCAGCAGCAGGTCGGTGCCCTGGGCCAGCGCCATCGACAGCCAGGCGCGCTGGCGCTGGCCGCCGGAGAGCTCGTCCACCGCGCGCTCGGCGAGGTCGCCGATGCCGGTGAGCTCCAGCGCCTCCGCCACAGCCTGCTCGTCGTCCGAGGACCACTGCCGGTACCAGGCCTGGTGCGGGTGCCTGCCCCGCGCGACCAGGTCCGCCACCGTGAGCCCCTCCGGCGCCTGCGGCGTCTGCGGCAGCAGGCCGAGCACGCGCGCGACCTCCTTGGTGGGCATCTTGTGGATCTGCTTGCCGTCGAGCAGCACCTGCCCGCTCTGCGGCGCCAGCAACCGGGCCAGCGCCCGCAGCACCGTGGACTTGCCGCAACCGTTCGGGCCGATCACGGCGGTGATGGTGCCGTCCGGCACGTCGATGTCGAGGCCGTCCACGACGACCCGATCGCCGTAGGCCAGCCGCAGCCGCTCGCCCTGGAGCCGCTGCCGACGCCCGGCACCGGCCGCTTCCTGGCTGGGTGTGGACACGGGTGAGGTCATGCGCGGTCCTCCCGGTACCGACGGATGAGCAAGTAGATCAGGTACGGCGCGCCCAAGATCGCGGTGACGATGCCCACCGGCATCTCCGCCGCGCCGAACGCCGTCCTGGACAGCAGGTCGGCCGCCACCACCAGGGCGCCGCCGAACACCAGCGAGGACACCAGCGGTGGTCGCGCGGACCGGGACAGCCGCAGCGCGATCTGCGGCGCCGCCAGCGCCACGAACTGCACCGGACCGGCCGCCGCGGTCGCGATCGAGGCCAGCACCACGGCGGCGAGCAGCAGCAGGCCGCGCGAGAGGTCCCTCCGCAGGCCGAGGCCGCGCACCGTGTCGTCGTCGAACTGCAGGGCGCCGAGCGCGTGCGCGCCCAGCAGGGTCAGCGGCAGCAGCACGGCCAGCGCGATCGCCGTCGGCACCACGTGGTCCCAGCCGCGGGCGTTGAGGCTGCCCGTCAGCCACACCATCGCCCGCCCGGCGTCGTTCACGTCGCCCACCGTGAGCAGCCAGTAGATGGCGTTCCCGGCGAGCGCGGTGACGCCCACGCCGACCAGCACGATCCGGTACGAGTCGACCCCGCCGCGGTACGCCAGCCCGTAGATCGCGAGCCCGGCCACCAGCCCGCCGGCGAGCGCGATCATCGGCAGGCCCACGGCCTCGGCGAACCCGCCCAGCGCGCCCGCGGTACCGCCGAACACGATCACCGCGACCGCGGCGGCCCCGGCACCGGAGGTGATGCCGAGCATGTCCGGGCTGGCCAGCGGGTTGCGCGCCACGGCCTGCGTGATCGCGCCGGACAGGCCCAGCGCCGCGCCCACCAGCACCGCGGTCAGCGCCCGCGGCATCCGCAGCCCGAACACCACGTAGTGGTCGGCGTAGTCGCCGCCGCCGAACAGCGTGACCAGCACCTGCCCGGGGCTCAGCTGGTACTCGCCGAGCCCGATGTCCAGCAGCACGCAGGCCAGCAGCACCACCAGCCCGCCGAGCAGCACCAGCAGCGGCCGCGGCCGCAGCACCCCGGAGACCGGCCCCACCCGCAGCGGTCGCCGACCGGCGACCCGTCGTCCGGGGGCGTCGAGAACCTGAGTCACAGCCGCACCAGCTTCCTGCGCCGCACCAACGCGATGAAGAACGGGGCGCCGACCATCGCCAGCATCACCCCGACCTGGACTTCGGCCGGCCGCGCGACAAACCGGCCCGCGATGTCCGCGAGCAGCACCAGCGACGAGCCCATCAGCGCCGCGAAGGGCAGCAGCCAGCGGTGGTCGGCGCCGGTGAAGAACCGCGCGATGTGCGGCACCACCAGGCCCACGAAGCTGATCGGCCCGCACACCGCGGCCGAGGCGCCCACCAGCACCGCGATCGCCAGCACGCCGAGCCGCCGGGTCACCTCGACCCGGTGCCCGAGACCGCGGGCCACGTCGTCGCCCAGCGACAGCGCGTTGAGCCCGGTCGAGTTCGCCAGCCCCAGCACGAGCCCGACGACCAGGAACGGCAGCACCTGCCAGATGACCGCGGGATCGGTGACCGCGATCGACCCGACCTTCCAGAACCGGTAGGTGTCCAGGCTCTGCTGGTCGCTGAGCACCAGCGCCGAGGTCAGCGCCTGCAGCAGCGCGCTGATCGCCATGCCCGCGAGCGCCAGCGTCACCGGGGTGGCGCCGGCCCGGCCCATCGAGCCGATCGCGAACACCGCCAGCGCGCCCAGCAGCGCCCCGCCGAAGCCGAACCAGATGTAGCCGAACAGGCTGCTGATGCCGAACGCGTACACCGCCAGCACCACCGCGAGCGCCGCGCCCTGGGTGATGCCGAGGATGCCGGGGTCGGCGATGGGGTTGCGGGTGTGCCCCTGCATCAGCGCGCCGGCGAGCCCGAGCGCGGCGCCGACGAGCACGCCGACGACGGTGCGCGGCAGCCGCAGCTCCCAGATGATCAGGGCGTTCTCCGAGCCCGCGGGCGCGACCAGCTCGGTCCACACGTCGCCGAGCGGGATGGACTTGGCGCCGACGGCGATGCTCAGCGCGCAGCTGACCACGAGCACGCCGAGCAGCACGCCCAGACCGAGCAGCCTGCGCCTGCGGCGCGCGCCGAGCCGCGCGGCCGGTGCTTCCGGCGCATCGCGCTCGGTGCCGGGCGGGCTCCCGACGGTTCCGCTGCGGCTCAAGGTCCCACTCCCACGTCGTCCGGTTCCGCCACTCGGCCCCAAGTTAGGTTAGGCCGACCTAAGGCTAGCCGACGGGTCCCGGCGGGTGGACCGATTCTCCGGAGCTCGCGGACGTACTCCGCGTCACGCCGCGATCACTCCGCCGAGACCAGGACGACGGGTGCGAGCCCGCCGGAACCTCCGATCGGAAACCGATTTCCCGCGTTCCGCATCGATTCCGGAAGCCGATCTTCGAGGGTTTTCCCTCGCCTGCGCGGATCGACCGAGTCCGCCACCCGGCAATCTTGCGGCGACCACGGGCGCTCGACGGATGAAATCCCGGCGATAGCGCCGAACGGATCAGGCTCGTGAATCCCGTTCACGAACACCGCCGGCTCCGATTTCACCGCGCGGGCGACCGGATACCCCGGACGGCAGGCGGACGTTCGCGGAATCGACGCGGAACGCCCGCACCCGGACGCGGAAGAGAGCGAGAATCGGCGGCCGAACGCGCGGAACATCATCGGCCCGCCCAGCGGCGGCACCGGCGCGCGCAAACAGTCGAGGCCCCGGCCGGAACGTTCGGGCGCGACCAACCGGACCCGCGGCGAACGGGACTCGGCCGCGCATCGGCCGCGGCATTCCGATCCGGGAACGGGCCGCGGCCGGTCGCGGCGGTTCATCAGCATTCCTGGCGCGAACGAACATCGGATCGGTGGCGGGCCCGCCGGGAAGAATCCGGATCCGGCATCCGGTGGAGCGGGCCGAACCCGGATCGGATGCGGCGGATCAGGTGCTGGGGAACCCGATGCCGGGTTCCGCGGCCGAACCGGATCGCGGAACCGCCGCGGAAGCCCGCCGCGGAGCGGCTCCGGCAACGCGCAGGGGGCGCCGGGAATTCCCGGCGCCCCCTGTGCGCGTCCGCACGGCTTCAGTTCGCCTTGTGGTACTGGTCCACGATGTCCGCGGGGATCCGGCCGCGGTCCGAGACCTTCAGGCCGCGCTTGCGGGCCCATTCCCGGATGGCCTGGTTCTGCTCCCGATCCGCGCTGGTGGAGCCGCCCGCGGCGCGACCGGCCGCAGCGGGGCGCGGGCCGGGCTTCTTCCGCCCGCCCGCGCGACGCGCGCTGGAGACGTAGCCGGACAGCGCGTCGCGCAGCTCGCTCGCATTGTCGTTGGAAAGGTCGATCTGGTACGAGACGCCGTCCAACGCGAACTCGACCGTTTCATCGGCCTGGCCGCCGTCGAGATCGTCGACGAGCGTGACCGTAACCTTCTGCGCCATGGTGGCAGTCCTCCCCGGAGTTTCTGCGAATAACGCCGATGACGGCACGACCACCGCCGAGACCTCTCTGCCGAGAGCTTCCCGGGTCCGCAGCTCGACCCGGGCCATACCCGACTGCCCTTGCTGAACCACCCGGCGGAGCCGCGCAATCCGAACGCCCCACCGGACTCTCCGGTCGACCTTGCAGTGAGCCCTTCGGCTTCCGCCGGTTTCGTCGGCCGGAGCGCGGGAGGGCAAGCCGCCCCGGGACCGGCCTGATGGAGTTCGACAGAGTTTGGCCAGCTGACCAAGAATAGCCGTCATCGAAGCCTTCACCGAACATTGTCACGGTCAGGTTAGCGCAGCCTCTCGACAAACGCACTCACCCCGCCGAGGAAAAAACCAGGCGTCTCCCCGGATCGGGTCATTCCGGACCTCCACCGGAAGCGGATCGAGCGGCCGATACCGACTCCGGCGCACTACATCAACGATGTCACCGGGCCATTCCCGCACTCCGCGTCCGCGTCATTCCGCACTCATCGGCAAGCAGAAAGTGCGCACTCACCGGCCGGGACCTCGGCCGCCGCGCACTCCCCGCGCTGGACATCGCGCTGTTCCGGCAAGCCGACAAGAAGTATCGGGTCGCCGGGCAGCACTCGTGAGCCGTTAACGGCCGCGACATCCGGAATCCGCTTTCCCGCCGCGGAGCCCGGCGGCGGGAAAAGGGGGCCGGATCAGCGGAAGTTGCGGTCGTACACCAGCCGCAGGCCCAGCAGCGTCAGGTCCGGCACGTGGTGGGTGATGGTCTGCGATTCGGCGACCACCAGCGGCGCCAGGCCACCCGTGGCCAGCACCGCCGCCGTCCCGCCGTGGGTCGAGCCCAGTTCGGCCACGATCCGCCGCACCAGCCCGTCGACCTGTCCGGCGAAACCGAACAGGATGCCCGACTGCAGGCATTCCACCGTGTTCTTCCCGATCACCGACCGCGGCCGGGTCAGCTCCACCTTGCGCAACTGCGCGGCCCGCGAGGCGAGGGCGTCCAGCGAGATCTCCACCCCCGGCGCGAACGCCCCGCCGAGGAACTCGCCCTTCGCGGAGATCACGTCGACGTTCGTGGACGTGCCGAAGTCGACCACCACGCAGTTCGTCGCGTGCAGGTGGTGCGCGGCGAGGGTGTTGATCACCCGGTCCGCGCCGACCTCCTTCGGGTTGTCGACCAGCAGCGGGACCCCGGTGCGCACGCCCGGTTCCACCACGATCCGCGGCACCCCGTCCCAGTAGCGGCCGAGCATCACGCGCAGCTCGCGCAGCAGCGCCGGGACCGTGGACAGCGCCGAGATGCCGGTGATCCGCTCGGCGTGCTCGCCGAGGAGCCCGCGCACGGTCAGCGCCATCTCGTCGGCCGTCATCCGCGGTTCGGTGCGCATCCGCCAGTCCCGCACCAGGCCACCGCGGGGATCCTCGGAGCCGGTGTCGTACAGGCCGAGGGTGATGTTGGTGTTACCGACGTCCAGCGCGAGCAGCACCGGCGTACCTCCCGGGGTCGGAGCGGGGTCAGGCCTCGGGGGCCGCGAGCAGCGCGTCCAGCTTCGCGGCGTCGTCCGTCTCCGCCGACGCGGCACCGCTGACCAGGCCGGAGTCCGCGGGGGCCGCGGCCGGGTCGGTGCCGCGCTCCAGCACGGCGTTGTCGGCGTCCACGAAGATGACCTTCGGCCGGTAGGAGCGGGCCTCCATCTCGTCCATCACCCCGTAGGCGATGAGGATCACCAGGTCACCGGGCCGCACCAGGTGCGCGGCGGCCCCGTTGATGCCGAT
Organism: Saccharopolyspora sp. 6V; assembly: GCF_020176785.1. Taxonomy (NCBI): domain Bacteria; kingdom Bacillati; phylum Actinomycetota; class Actinomycetes; order Pseudonocardiales; family Pseudonocardiaceae; genus Saccharopolyspora; species Saccharopolyspora sp. 6V. The sequence goes on from NZ_JAIUKB010000064.1 coordinate 40,439, forward strand.
CACGCCGGAGCCGCGCTCGCCGGTGATCACGTAGGTCTCCAGCCGGGCGCCGTTGGTGACGTCGACGATCGCGACCTGCTCGCCCTCCAGCAGGTCGGCGGCGTCCATCAGGTCCGCGTCCACCGTCACCGAGCCGACGTAGTGCAGGTCGGCCTGGGTCACCGTGGCGCGGTGGATCTTGGACTTGAGCATGGTGCGGAACATCGAACTACTCCCCTCACCGCCGGAAGGCGGTCGGAAGGATCGGGGGCCCTGCTACTCCACCGGGCCGAGTTGGACGAGCGCGTTGTCGATGAGCCGGGTGCCGCCGACCTGGGCCGCCACCAGCAGCCGGGCTTCGCCGGAGGCGGGCGCCGGGCCCAGCTCGGTGTCCCGCAGCTCCAGGTAGTCGACCGCCACCAGCGGTTCGGAATCCAGCGCGGCGCGCGCCGCCGCCAGCACCGCCTCCGGGCCGGACCGGCCCGCGTGCACCCCGGCGGCCATCGCCGCGGACAGGGCCAGCGCGGCCCGCCGCTGCTCGGCGTCCAGGTAGGCGTTGCGCGACGACAGGGCGAGCCCGTCGGCCTGGCGCACGATCGGCACGCCCTGGATCTTCGCGTCGAGGTTCAGGTCCCGCGCCATCCGGCGCACCAGCACCAGCTGCTGGTAGTCCTTCTCGCCGAACAGCGCCAGGTCCGGGCGCACGATGCCGAGCAGCTTCGCGACGACGGTGAGCATCCCGTCGAAGTGCCCGGGCCTGCTCGCCCCCTCCAGCTGCTCGCCGAGCGGGCCCGCGGTGAGGCCGACCTGCCGGTCCGGGGCGTACATGTCCGCGGGCTCGGGGGCCAGCACCAGCTCGACGCCCTCGGCGCGGCACAGCTCCAGGTCCGCGTCGAAGGTGCGCGGGTAGCGGTCCAGGTCCTCGCCCGCGCCGAACTGCAGCGGGTTCACGAAGATCGACACGACGGTGACCGCGGCGGGCACCTTGCGGGCCGCGCGGATCAGCTCCAGGTGGCCTTCGTGCAGCGCGCCCATCGTCGGCACCAGCGTGATCGGGCGGCCGGTGGAGCGCAGCGCCCGCGTCACCTTCGCCAGCTCCGCGGGGCGGCGGTGCACGGTGAGTTCCCGCGCGGTGTACCCGGGGCCCGCGCCCACCCCGTCGGCCGTGGTCATCGCTGCTCCTCGTCGAGTACCTCGTGCACTTCGGTGGCCGACCGGGCGTCGAGCAGGCCGGCCTGCTCGGCGCGGGCGGCGGTCCGCCTCGCCATCGCCGCGTACCCGGCGACCATCTCCGGCGCCGACTCCCGCAGCGAACCCAGGTGGGCGCGGACCGTGCCCACGTCACCGCGGGACACCGGACCGGTGAGGCCGCGGTCCCCGAAGCGCAGCGCGTTGTCCAGCGAGGCGGACAGCACCGGGGCCATCACCCGGTCCGGGATCTCGATCCCGGCGGCGCGCAGCAGGTCCGCGCACTCGTTGACCAGGGTGATCAGGTGGTTCGCGCCGTGCGAGAGCGCCGCGTGGTAGAGCCGCCGGGCGTGCTCGGGGACGCGGACCGGTTCCGCGCCGAGCTCCAGCGCGAGCACTTCGCCGACGTTCCACGCCGCTTCGTCGTCCGGCGCGGTCACCGCGGCGCAGGCCGTCGCCAGCCGCTCCACGTCCTCGGCCCGGCCGGTGAAGGTCATCGCGGGGTGCAGCGCCAAGGTCAGCACGCCCAGCTCGGCGGCGGGCTCCAGCGGGGCGACGCCGTGGGCGCCGCAGGTGTGCAGCACGATCTGCCCGGAGCGCAGCGAGCCGGTGGCGACCAGGCCGCGCACCAGGCCGGGCAGCACGTCGTCGGGAACCGCGAGCACCACCAGGTCGGCGGCGTCGGCGACCTCGTCGGGCGGGCGCACCGGTACCGCGGGCAGCAGCTCCTCGGCTCGGCGCAGCGAGGCGTCCGACACCGCGGACACCGCCACGACCTCGTGCCCGGCGCGCGCCAGCGCCGCTCCGAGCACGGCACCCACCCGGCCCGCGGACACCACTCCGACCCGGAGCCGGGGTCCCGCGCCTCGACCTGGTGGACGTCCGCCAGACATCGACACGTCGTCCTCCCAACCGTTCCAGTCCCGCAGCGGGTACCGGACAGCAGCGCGAGAGTAGCCCGCCGCCGGGCGTCCGCGACTCGCCGGGTGGCGAGAACCACCCGGTCCGCGCGGACGCGCCGATCAGCTCCGCGGCGGGGTGCCGCCGCGGTCGCCCGAGTGCGGCGGGGCGTTCCTGGGCGGGGTGGGTGGCGGGTTCGGCTGCCTGCGGGGCGCGGCCTGCTGCGGACGCCCAACCGGCTGCTGCCGCGGGGCGGGGCGCCGCTGCTCACCGGCGAGGTCCGGCCGAGGACGGGCTCCGGCGCGATCCGGTTGCGGTGCCGCGGCCGGGTTCCGGACGGGATCCACCGGGCGCTGCGGGCGGGCGCCCGGACGGCGCACGCTCTGCGTCAGCTCGTGGATCTTCACCCGCGCCGTCTGGAACGCGTCCTGCGAACCGACCGCGGACCGGCGCGCCGCCTTCAGCTCCTCGATCAGCTTCTCCCGGCGGGCGCGGCGGACGGCGCTGGTGGTGCGGCCCTCGGCGGCGCGGTGCTGCAGGAACGCCAGCTCGGTCACGGCGATCTGGTAGTCCCGCACGGCCTTCGCCGGTTCCGCGCCCGCGCTCTGCCGGACCTTGCGCTGCCAGCCGCGGCGGCCCGCCAGCGAGGCCAGCATCTCCACCTCGCTGCGCGGGATCAGTCCGGCGCGCTGCAGCACCGGAAGCTGGTCGGCGACGATCCGCTGCTCCCGCTTGCGCTGCCACACCACGAGCCACCCGGTGCCCGCGAAGATCGGGAGCATGATCAGGAAGTACACGTTGAGGAAGCCGGTGCCGCCCAGCAGCGTCGACGCGTTCCACGCCGCGTGCAGCAGCACCGCCACCACGAACCCGCCGGCCGGCCACAGCAGCCGCTTCGTCGTGTCCGTGGTCCGCGAGGCCAGCCCGATGCCGATCCCGACCATCGAGGTGAACAGCGGGTGCGAGAACGGCGCCAGCACCCCGCGCAGGATGAACACGGCGATCACGCCACCCGCCGCGTTGCCCCAGCCGCCCTCGGAGAAGGCCTTGCCGAAGTACAGGATGTTCTCGGTGAACGCGAACCCGGCCGCGGTCAGGCCCGCGTAGACGATGCCGTCGACGAGCCCGTTGAACTCGGAACGCCGCCAGAACCACAGCGACACCACGAACAGCGCCTTCGCGCCCTCCTCCACCAGCGGCGCCATCAGCGCCCGCTCGAAGAACACGTGGTCGCTCGGCCCGAACAGCAGCTCGCCCAGCCCGATCACCGAGTCGTTGAGCAGCAGCGAGCAGCCCGTCGCACCTCCGGCGCCCCACAGGAACGCGCCGAGCATCAGCATCGGCGGCTCCGGTTCCCACCGGTCGATCCACACGATCGCGGCGAAGACCACGCCGACCGGGATCAGCGCCGCCAGCGCGCCCACCAGGGCGGGCAGCACCCCCACCCTGGAGGTCGCGACACCCACCATGACCAGGCCGATGATGCCGAGCAGCAGCAGCCCGGCCACCGGCCAGCCGACCGCGGAATGCTTGCGGGTCTGCAACCTGCGCGCACCGGAGAGGTCGGGCGCAGGACCGGGAAGATCAGGTGTGGACACGTCCGAAACCCTAGAACGCGGCCTCCGGCGCCCGCACCGCCTGGGGGCGGATGAGCACCGCTCGCCCGGCGGACTCCCGCGAGGTGACCGGGCGATTGGACCGGGCGGATCAGGCGGGTGGGCCGTTCACCGGGGCGGCGCGGGTGCCGCCCGGGACGGCGATCAGCCGCGGCGCCTGCGGCGGCGCTTGGACTCGCGGCCCTCGCCGGAGTCGCCGTAGGCGGCGAGCAGGTCGGTGACCGAGGTGCCCTCGGTGTGCGCTCCCGCCGGGACCTCGCTGGTCGGCAGCCGCCGGTCCGCGGCCTCGGCGTCCGGGGCGTCGGAAGCGGCGGGCCCGGGAGCCGGGGCGGGCTGCGCCGGGGTCGGGTCGGTGGGCGGTTGCGGCCCGGGTTCCGCCGCCTGCGGGGCCGGTTCCGGTTCGGGCCGGACCGGGCGCAACCGGTCCGAAGTGGACTCTGGCCAGGCGCCCTGCGCGCCGACGTGCGGCGGTTGCGGGCGGCGCGCCGCGGCGGCCTGCCGGGGCGCGGGCCTGCCGTGCGGCGGCCGGGACTTGCGGGACTTCGACGGCCGCGGCGGAGGCTGCTCCACCAGCGGCTGCGGGACGGGTTCGGCGGGCTGCTCGACCTGGCCCTGGTGCGCGGCGGGCAGCTGCCTGCCGCGCCCGTCGGGGTGCTGGATGACCCGCGGCTGCACGCCGGTGTCGCCGACGACCCGCTGGTGGGTGCCGGTGTCGCCGACGATCCGCGGCTGCTCGCCGGTCGCGGGACGCTCCGGCAGCGAGCGGACGCGGGTGGATTCGGCGCGCAGCGCGACCCGCTCGAACAGGACGTCCCCGCCGAGCATGTGCTCCAGGTTCTCCCGCAGGGCGCGCAGTTCGGCCTTCAGCGCCTGGATCTCCGCGTCCGACTCGGCGGCCGCGGTGCGCCGCGCCTCCGCTTCGGCCGCGGCTTCGAACTCGCGGCGCGCGGCGATCTCCCGCTCCAGTTCGAGCTCGTAGACGCGCTGCCGCTCCGCTTCCCGCTCGGCGGCCGCGGTGGCCTTGCCGCGCAGCTTCGCGACGCCGAACGCACCGAGCAGCGCCGCCCACAGCGCGGCGACCAGACCGAGCTTGAGCACCCGGGAATCGTTGCTCAGCACCAGGATCGCGGTCGCGGCGGCGGCGAGGACGAGGGCACCGACCCACAGCACCGACGGTCGCTGATCAGCGGCTGCGGAACGGGCGGAGTCGGACATGACCACACGGTACCCGGCCTTTATCCGATCGAGACCCGCAGGGAACGCGGCCATCCCCGGTTCGTCGGGGCGGCCCACGCCACGGCCGCCGAACGGAGCAGCGATTCGTTGCCGTGCAAGAGGAATCACCGCGTTCCGCGCCGGTGCTCAGCCCTCGTCGTCGTACGGCTCGTCCGGGTCGTCGGGATTGCGCAGGCAGTGCTCCAGCCACAACCCCGCGGCCACCAGCGCCACCGCGCTGATCAGGCCGATCACCGCCGCGGTGGTGTCCTCCCCCGCCGCCTGCACCGAATCGCGGATCGGCAGCAGGTAGCCGAGCAGCCCGAGCCACACCCCGCCCATGATCGAACCGGCCATGGAGGACGCCTTCGCCAGCGCGACCGCCCGCGCCGCGGGCAGCGCGTCCACCGGCTCGGTGCCGGGCTTGCGCTTGATGCGCGGCCGCAGCGTCACCGCCAGCAGCACGTCGACCACCGCGATCAGCAGCAGCGTCGCGCCCGCCAGCGCGGGCAGCCGCGGCAACCCGCCGTACGCGAAGCTCGCGCCCGCGTAGGCCAGGACCGCCGCGACCAGCGCCGCGGCGACCAGCTGCCGCGCCGGGGTGAACTTCATCCGCTCTTGCTGCCGTGGTGCCACGATCCCAGCATCGCAGAACGCGCGAACCGGGCGGCGGCAGCCGGTGGGCCACCCGGTCCGGAAAAGGGGCTTGAGCCTCCACCGGCTGGAGGGTCGAGGGTCTGGGACGTGGACGACGCGCAGCGCTACACGATCGGAGAGCTCTCCCGGCGGACCGGGCTGAGCGTGAAGACCATCCGCTTCTACTCCGACAGCGGTGTCGTGCCGCCCACCGACCGCACGCACGCGGGCTACCGGCTCTACGACGTGGAGTCGATCGCGAAGCTGGAACTGGTGCGCACCCTGCGCGAACTGGGCGCCGGGCTGGACGAGGTGCGCCGGGTGCTGGCCGCGGAGACCACGGTGCGGCGGCTCGCCGAGGCCCAGCTGGACCTACTGGAGGACCAGCTGCGGCTGCTGCGGACCCGCCGCGCCGTGCTGCGGGCGGTCGTGCGACTGGACGGACCTACCGAAGAGGTGCAGCTCATGCACAAGCTGGCGACGATGTCCGACGCCGAGCGCAACCGGATCATCGACGAGTTCTGGGACTGGACGATCGGCGGTCTCGACGTGGACGCCGAGTTCGCGGCCTGGATGCGCTCGGCGAAACCGGCCTTGCCGGACGACCCGAGCACCGAGCAGGTGGAAGCCTGGATCGAGCTCGCCGAGCTCGTCTCCGACGACGACTTCCGCCGCGCGGTCCGCGCGCTGTGGGAGCAGCAGGCCGCGCAGCGCGCCGCGGGCGAGCAGTCGCCCCCGGTGCAGAAGCAGGAGCACGCCGCCCAGTGGTGGGCGCTGTTCGACGCCATCCGGGAGGCGCAGGAGGCCGGGCACGCTCCCGGCTCCGCCCGCGGCCGGGAGATCGGCGAGCGCGGGGCGGCCCTGTGGGCCGAGCAGCGCGGCGCACCGGACGACGCGGCGGGCCGTGCCGAGCTCGCCGCGGAGTTCGGCAAGCCCTACGACGAGCGGATGTCCCGCTACTGGGAACTGCTCGCGATCATCAACGAGTGGCCGCCGCACCCCACCACGGAGCGCCAGACCCGCTGGCTCGCCGACGCGGTGCGCGCGCTCTGACCCCGTGGACGGTCCCGCGGCCGGCGGGCCGTCCACCTGCGGATCAGGGGCGGAGCAGGAGGTCGTCGCGGCGGGTCACGGCCGCGACGTCCGCGGCGGGCAACGCCGCGATGAGCTCGGCGATCGGGCCGTGCCCGGGCAGCACCGCGTCCGGTTCCAGCACGGCCCACGGGACGAGCACCGTCGCCCGTTCCGGGGTCCCCGGGTGGGGCAGCAGCAGCTCCGGCTCGTCGCTGCGCACGCCGTCCACCACGACCACGTCCACGTCGAGGGTGCGCGGGCCCCAGCGCTGCTCGCGCACCCGCTCGGCCGCGCGTTCCAGCTCCTGGCCGCGCCGCAACCAGCCCCACTCGTCGACGCCGTCGGCCCGCACCACGAGCACCGCGTTGAGGAAGTCCGGCTGGTCCACCACGCCCCACGGCGCCGTCTCGTACACCGGCGACACGGCCTCGACCGCGTCCCCGAACCCGGCGACCGCGGACCGCAGGTGCGCCAGCCGGTCCCCCAGGTTCGACCCGAGGGACAGCACCGCCCGGCTCACGCCGCGCCGCCGCGGGCCGCGCGCCGCGACCGGCGGATCGTGACCGCCACGCCGGCGAAGGTCAGCGGGATCGGCGCGGACGGCTTGTGGATCGTCACCTCGGCCGCGTGCGCCCGGTGGTCGGCCATGATGCCGTCGGCGATCTCCGCGGCCACCGTCTCGATCAGGTCGCGCGACGGGCCCGCGACGACGTCGGCGGCGCGCTGCGCCAGCTCGCCGTAGTTCAGCGTCTGCGCCAGGTCGTCGGCGGCGGCGGCGCCCGCCAGGTCCGCCCACACGGTGATGTCGACCAGAAACTCCTGGCCGTCCCGCTTCTCGTGCTCGAACACGCCGTGGTTGCCGCGCACCCGCAACCCGGTCAGCGCGATCCGGTCAGCCAACGGTCCCTCCCGCGTTCCAGGCCGCGGCCACCGCGACCGCGTCCAGCGAACTCCGCACGTCGTGCACCCGCACCGCCCACGCGCCGCGGTCCGCGGCCAGCGCCGACACCGCCGCCGTCGCCGTCTCCCGGCCCGCCGCCGGGCGCGGCTCGCCGTCCGCGCCGGCCAGCAGCCCGCCGAGGAAGCGCTTGCGGGACGCGCCCACCAGCACCGGGAACCCCAGGGCCACGAACTCGCCCAGCCGGTGCAGCAGCGCCCAGTCGTGCTCCCCGGTCTTCGCGAAGCCCAGGCCGGGGTCGAGCACGATCGCGTCCTCCCGCACTCCCGCCCGCAGCGCCGCGTCGACCTGCGCGAGCAGCTCGGAGCGCACGTCGGCGACCACGTCGCCGTAGGAGGCCAGCGAACCCATGTCCTTGCTGTGCCCGCGCCAGTGCATCAGCACCCACGGCAGCCCGGTGTCCGCGGCGACCCGCGCCATGTCCGGATCGGCCAGCCCGCCCGAGACGTCGTTGATCATCGCGGCGCCCGCGGCGGCGGTGGCGGCCGCGACCTCGGCGCGGGTGGTGTCCACGCTCACCGGCACCCCGGCGGCGACGAGCTCCGCCACCACCGGCAGCACCCGCTCGATCTCGGTGGCCGCGGCGACCCGGTCCGCGCCCGGACGCGTCGACTCACCGCCCACGTCGACGATGTCCGCGCCCAGCTCGAACATCTCCACGCCGTGCTCCACCGCGGCCTTCACGTCGAGGTAGCGGCCCCCGTCGGAGAACGAATCGGGCGTCACGTTCAGCACGCCCATCACGGCGCAGCGCGGTGGCCTCGGCAGGAGCGCACCCATCAGGAACCTCTGATCAGCGACAGCGCCTCGGACCGGGAGGAGGCGGAACTGCGGAAGATGCCGCGCACCGCGGACGTCGTCGTGGTGGACCCGGCCTTGCGCACCCCGCGCATCCCCATGCACAGGTGCTCGGCGTCCACGACGACGATCACGCCGCGCGGTTCGAGCTTGCGCACCAGCGCGTCGGCGACCTGCGAGGTCAACCGCTCCTGCACCTGCGGGCGCTTCGCGTACAGGTCGACCAGCCGCGCCAGCTTCGACAGGCCGGTGACCCGGCCCTTCTCGTTCGGGATGTAGCCGATGTGCGCGACCCCGTGGAACGGCAGCAGGTGGTGCTCGCACTGCGAGTACATCGGGATGTCGCGGACCAGCACGAGCTCCTCGTGCGCTTCGTCGAAGGTGCGGTCCAGCACCGCGTCCGGGTCGGTGTAGAGCCCGGCGAACAACTCCTCGTAGGCGCGGGCCACCCGCGCGGGCGTGTCCCGCAGGCCCTCGCGGTCCGGGTCCTCCCCGGCCGCGAGCAGCAGCTCCCGGATCGCCGCCGCGGCGCGCTCCTGGTCGAATGCGGGCCGCTCGAAACCGCCCGGGGCGTCGTCCTGCCCGGGCTGCTCACCGAGACTGCTGGTCACGTGTCGTTCCTCCACCGGCTCACCGCACCGAAGAGGGGGACCGCCGACGTGCGACGGCCCCCCTCTTCCGGTCTTGTCGCTCGGGCGCTCAGCGACCGCTCTCGCCCTTGTCCTCTCCCCGCTGCTCCGGGTCCGGGGACTGCTGGGACTCCGGGGGCCGCTGCGGGGACTGCTGCTCGGCGGACCCGGCGTTCGCCGCGTCCTGCTGCTGGGCCGCACCCGCCTGCGGGGCCTGCTGCGCACCGGCCGCGGGGTTCTGCTCCGCGGACTGCTGCTGCGGCCGCTCCCAGGACGGGACCCACTGCTGGTACGGCTGCTGACCGGTCCCGCCCGGGGCCGTCGCCGGCGTCCAGCCGGGCGGGGCGCCGTAGTTCGGCGGCACCGCCTGCGGCTGGGCGTACTGGCCCGGCTGCCCCTGCGGGGGCTGGCCGTAGGGCTGCTGGCCCTGCGGGGGCTGCTGGCCGTACGGCTGCTGGCCCTGCGGTTGCTGCGGTTGCTGGCCCTGCGGAGGCTGCTGCTGGCCCTGCGGGTGCGGGAACTGCACCGTCCCCTGGCCGTGCGGCTGGTCCTGGTTGTGCTGACCGGCCGGAACGGCACCGGCGGGGACCGCACCGTTCGGTCCGGGCACCGGGTCGCTGAACCGCGGCGTCTCGACCGGCGGGGGCCACGGCTCACCGCGTTCGATCGCCAGCTCGCCGGGGGTCTTGATCGGCGGCTTCTCCGACGGGGTGCGCCCGCCGAAGTCGTTGAACGCCGTGATCCGGGGCCGCTTCTCGACCTTGGCGAAGATCCGCTCCAAGTCCTTGCGGACCAGCGTCTCCTTCTCCAGGACTTCCAGCACGAGCTCGTCGAGGACGTCGCGGTAGGTGTTGAGCACCTCCCACGCCTCGGTGTGCGCGGCTTCGATGAGCTTGCGCACCTCCTCGTCGATCTCGTGCGCGACCTCCAGCGAGTAGTTCGGCTGCTGCCCGGCGGAGCGGCCCAGGAACGGGTCGCCCTCCTCCTTGCCGTACTTGACGGCGCCGAGGCGCGCGGTCATGCCGTACTCGGTGACCATCGCGCGGGCGATCTTGGTCGCCTGCTCGATGTCGCTGGAGGCACCGGTGGTGGGCTCGTGGAACACGAGCTCCTCCGCCGACCGGCCGCCGAGCGCGAACACCAGGCGCCCGATCATCTCCGAGCGGGTCATCATGTCCTTGTCGTCCTCGGGGACGACGAGCGCGTGCCCACCGGTGCGGCCGCGCGGCAGGATCGTGAGCTTGTAGACCGGGTCCACGTCCGGCATCGCCCAGGCGGCCAGCGCGTGCCCGCCCTCGTGGTACGCCGTGATCTTCTTGTCCCGCTCCGAGATGATCTTGCTCTTGCGGCGCGGGCCGCCGATCACCCGGTCGACCGACTCCTCCAGAGCGGCACCGGTGATCAGCTGGCCGTTCTCCCGGGCCGTGAGCAGCGCGGCCTCGTTGACCACGTTCTCCAGGTCGGCGCCCGAGAACCCGACGGTGCGCTTGGCCAGGCCCTCCATGTCGGCGTCCTGCGCCAGCGGCTTGCCCTTCGAGTGCACGCCCAGGATGGCCTTGCGGCCGCGCAGGTCCGGCGCCGAGACGGGGATCTGCCGGTCGAAGCGGCCCGGGCGCAGCAGCGCCGGGTCCAGGATGTCCGGCCGGTTCGTCGCCGCGATCAGGATGATCCCGCCGCGCGAGTCGAACCCGTCCATCTCCACCAGCAGCTGGTTCAGCGTCTGCTCGCGCTCGTCGTGCCCACCGCCGAGACCCGCGCCGCGCTGGCGGCCGACCGCGTCGATCTCGTCGACGAAGATGATGCACGGCGCGTTCTGCTTGGCCTGCTCGAACAGGTCGCGGACGCGGGAGGCGCCGACGCCGACGAACATCTCCACGAAGTCCGAACCGGAGATCGAGTAGAACGGCACGCCGGCCTCACCGGCGACCGCCCGCGCCAGCAGCGTCTTGCCGGTGCCGGGCGGGCCGTACAGCAGCACGCCCTTCGGGATCTTCGCGCCCAGTGCCTGGTAGCGGCCGGGGTTCTGCAGGAAGTCCTTGATCTCGTGCAGCTCCTCGACGGCCTCGTCCGCACCGGCGACGTCGTTGAACAGCGTCTTCGGCATGTCCTTGGTGAGCTGCTTGGCCTTGGACTTGCCGAAGTTCATCACCCGGTTCCCGCCGCCCTGGACGTTGTTCATCATCCACATGAGCAGCAGCACCAGCAGGCCGATCGGGAGCAGGTAGATCAGCATCTGCGTCCAGAACGAGTCCTGGGTGACCTCGGTGTTCCACTTGTCGACGTTCGACTGCCGGATGTCGTCGACCACCGCATCGGTGGCACCGGCGGGGTATTGCGCCATCAGCTGGTCGCTGTTGGCGAAGCTCTGGCCCTGCTTGAGGGTCAGCAGCACCCGCTGTTCCTTGTCCTGGATGGTCGCCTCGGCCACCTTGCCCTCGGAAATCTGCCGGAGAGCGTCGGAGGTCGAGACCTGCTGATAGGCCTTCGTCTCGTCGAAGAGCACGCTGAGGCTCATGATCAGCGCTAACACCGCCAGGATCCAGAGCAGCGGGTTACGGAGCAGGCGCTTGAGGTCCATTCACTTGCGGCCGGCGGTCGGCCTCGACCCTCCCTGACTTCACTTCGGGCAACGGCACCGGTGAACGGCGCACGAACCGTCGCCGCCGTCAACCCCCTCGGACCAGCGTACCGGCCGCGGCGAGCGCGCCACCACGCCGAGCGTTGTGCAGGTCGGCAACCCTACCCCGGATCGGAACCGGACCTTTCTCGCACCCGGCCCGGCCAGCGGCAAGAGGGATCACCGCCCGGAGGTGTAGACCTTCGGGTCCAGGGTGCCGATGTGCGGCAGGTCCCGGTACCGCTCCGCGTAGTCCAGCCCGTAGCCGACGACGAACTCGTTCGGGATGTCGAACCCGACGTAGCGGACCGGCACGTCCACCTGGACCGCGTCCGGCTTGCGCAGCAGCGTGCACACCTCCAGCGAGGCGGGGTTGCGCGCGGTCAGGTTCTTCAGCAACCAGGACAGCGTGAGACCGGAGTCGATGATGTCCTCGACGATCAGCACGTGCCTGCCCGCGATGTCCCGGTCCAGGTCCTTCAAGATCCGCACCACGCCGGAGGACGAGGTGGACGAGCCGTAGGAGCTCACCGCCATGAACTCCAGCTGCGCGGGCCGCGGCAGCGCCCTGGCCAGGTCGGTCATGAACATGACCGCGCCCTTGAGCACGCCCACCAGCAGCAGGTCGCCCCCTTGGGCGTCCTGGTAGTCCTCGGCGACCTGCTCGGCCAGTTCGGCCGTCTTGTCGCGGATCTGCTGCTCGGTGATGAGCACTGAAGCGATGTCGCCGTCGTACACCGGACCGGCTTCCCCTTTCGCTGTTGGACGGACGTTCACCCGCCGATCACCCGACCGGCGGTTCCCCGTCCACCACGTTCCACCTGAAGCGTGCCATGCGTCCGGCGGAGCACAAAGCCGCCCGGAAGCGCGTGCGGGCCCTGACCGCGCCACGCGCCCGCGAGCGCGTCCGCCGCGCGCAGGTGCGCGTCCGAGACCTCGGCGACCCCGCGTTCCAGCAACCAGCCGCGCAGCACCCGGCGCCGGAGCGCGGGCGGGTGCTCGGCGAGGGCTCGCGCGTCCAGGCCCGCACCCCGTTCGACCTGCGCACGGACCGCCGCGGCGACCTCGTCGAGGGCGTCGGCGTCCTCCCGGAGCTGGCGCGCGGTGCGGGCGAGCGCATCGGCGACACCGCCGTTGAGGACGTCCTCCAGCAGCGGCAGGACCGCTGTGCGCAACCGCACACGCGTGAACCGGCTCTCGCCGTTGTGCGGGTCCTGCCACGGCGTCAGCCCGGCTTCGGCGCACGCCCGCTCGGTCGTCCCCCGCGGCACGTCCAGCAGCGGCCGCGCCCACGGCGGCGACCACGGGCGCATCCCGGCGATGGAGCGGGCGCCGGAACCGCGGCCGAGGCCCAGCAGCACCGTTTCGGCCTGGTCGTCGCGGGTGTGCCCGAGCAGCACCGCGCTCCCGTCCGGACGGTCCGCGTCCAGCGCCGCGTACCGGGCGCGGCGGGCGGCGGCTTCCGGCCCACCGCCGCCGGTGACCTGCACCGGCAGCACCCGCACGTCGGTGTAGCCGAGCTCGTCGAGCTGCGCGGCGGCCCGCTCGGCCACCTCGGCGGAACCCCGCTGCAGGCCGTGGTCGACGACCCGCGCGCACACCCGCAGGCCGCGGCCGCGGGCGAGGTGGGCGGTGGCGGCGGCGAGCGCCAACGAGTCGGCACCGCCGGAGCACGCCACCACCAGCGGTGCGTCCCGCAGCGCGGGGTGGGCGGCGAGGAGGTCGCGGGCCGCGGTCCGCACGGCCAGCAGCGCGGGCCCCGCGGCGCGCTCGGATCGGCCAGGAGTCACCGGCCCATTCTCGGCGGCCCCCGCGGCGCGCCACGACCCAGGTCAACGGCCCGCCCGCGAACAGTGGTCCCGGTATCAGGCCCCAGGTCCGGCGCTCAGCCGGGCCATCCGAAATCCCGGCGGTCAACCGAGGCAGCCCAGGTGCGGCGGTCAGCCGTGGACGCGGCGCAGCCAGGACGCGGGATCGGTGGTCTCCGCCCGGGTCGGCAGGTGCTCCGAGGAGGTCCACACCGCGTTGAAGCCGTCCATCCCCACCCGGTCCACGACGTACCGGGTGAACGCCGCGCCCTGCGCGTACTGGCGCATCTTGGCGTCCACGCCGAGCAGGCTGCGCAGCAGCCGGTCCAGCACCCCGCCGCCCTGGCGGCGCTCGGTGAACCGGCGGCGGATGGTGGCCACACTGGGCACCACGCTCGGCCCGACCGCGTCCATCACGTGGTCCGCGTGCCCCTCCAGCAGGGTGGACAGCGCCAGGATCCGGTCCAGCGCGGCGCGCTGCCGCGGCCCCTGCAGCAGCTCGACCACACCGAGCACGCCGGGGCTGGACCGCGCGTCCGGCCCGGCGCGCACCCCGCGCACGATCGCGGGCAGCCTGCCCAGCAGCTCGCCGGGGGAGGAATCCAGGTCCGAGAGCAGCATGCCGAGGCTGTCCGCGAAGTGGTCCCGCAGCCACGGCACCGCGTTGAACTGCAACCGGTGCGTCGACTCGTGCAGGCACACCCACATCGTGAAGTCGTCGGCGGGCACGTCCAGCGCCCGCTGCGCGGCCACGATGTTCGGCGCCACCAGCAGCAGCCGCCCGGGCCGGGTGCCGCGCTCGCTGGGCAGGAACGGGTCGTACTGCCCGAGGACCTTCGTGCCCAGGTACGACAGCACCAGCCCGGCCTGCACGCCCGCGCCCCGGGCACCCAGCCCGCCGAGCGGATCGTCGCCGGAACCGGTGCCGCGGGAGCGCAGCGCGATGCCCGTCAGCTCGGAGAGGCCCTGCGCGGCGGCCCGCACCCACTCCCGCCGATCCACCACGTCGCCTTCGAGCACCGGCAGGTCCAGGCCGAGCCCGGTCAGCTCCCGCACGTGCGTTTCGGCGGCCACCCCGGCCCGGCGCAGCGAGCGGACCGCGTGCACCGCGTCCTCGCGGGGGACGTCGGGTCCGCTGCGCATCAACCGGCCCGCGGTCGCGGCCGCCAGGTCCCAGTCGAGCGAGCGCTGCGCGCCGTCCCGGCCGTGCGGTCGGGGCGGCAGCGTCGCGGATCGCGGAGTCACGGAATCGACCGTACTCCGGTCGCGACGAGCGGCGACACCGCTGGCCGAGCCCGGTGCGAGCCCGCGATCAGCGGCAACCGCACTGCTGGACGGCCGCGACGACCTCGTCGAGCGCGGGCCGGACCTGCGTCGGCGGGCTGGTGCTGTTGGACATCAGCGCGAACACCAGCAGCCGGCCGTCCTCGGTGAGGATCGTCCCGGACAGGCTGTTCGCCCCGTCAAGGGTGCCGGTCTTCGCGCGGACCCAGCCGCGGCCCGCGCCGTCGCCGTAGCGGTCGGCGAGGCTGCCGGAGCCGCCCGCGACGGGCAGGCCGGTGAGCAGCGCGCGCAGCTTCGCGCTCTTGGCGGGCAGGCCGCCGTCGCGCTCCGGTTCAGCGGCGGTGGCCATCAACCCGGCCAGCACCTTCGCCGGGATGCGGTCCTCCGTGGACAGGCCGCTGCCGTCGGACATCTGCACGCCCGTGAGGTCGACGCCGTTGCGCTGCAGCACCTCGCGCACCGCCTGCACCGAACCGGCGAAGGACGGTTCCTTCCCGGTCTTGATCGCGACTTCGCGGCCCAGCGCCTCGGCCAGCACGTTGTCCGAGTGGATCAGCGTGCTCTCGACGAGCTTGCGCATCGTCGCCGACCGCACCGCACCGAGCCGCTGGGCGCCGCGCGGCGCGGTCCCCTCGGACACCGCGGAGGCGGGCACGCCCAACCGCTGCGCGAGTTCCCGACCGGCCTGCTCGGCGGGGTTCTGGGTCCGCGAGTCGTACTCCTCGGTCGGGTCGCCGGTGCGCCCGCCGTCGGCCATCACGGACTCCATCGGCGCCATGATCCCGTCGCCGACGTCCCCGGGCAGCCAGCCGGGGGCCATCGTCGGCCCCCGGTAGCGGCTGTTGTCCACCTGGATCGAGGTGACCTGGCCGCCGGTCGCCGCCCGCACCTGCTCGGCGAGGTCGTCGAAGCGGCCCGCGCCCGGGTACACCGACTCCTGGCCCGCGGGCATCGTCGACAACGTCGGGTCGCCGCCGCCGACGAGCACCACGCTGCCGGGCTGGGAACCGCGCACCACCTCGGTGGTGAACCGGGCGTCGTGGTCGAGCTCCAGCATCGCGGCGCTGGTCGTGAGCAACTTGCCGGTGGAGGCGGGCATCATCGGCGTGTCCTGCTGCCGCTCCCACAGCGTCTTCCCGGACCGCACGTCGACGACCGCACCGGTGACCGGCGCCAGCACCGGGTTCGCCAGCGGGCCGCTGACCGCCGCCTCGATGCCGGAACCGCTCGGCTCCGGCGCGTCCATCCCGACCGGGCGGATCGACGGGGACAGCCGCACCGGAGCGGGCGGATCGGCCAGCTGGGCGGCGCTGATCCCGTTGATCAACGCCGGGACGCCGACCGCGAGACCCGCGCCCAGCACGACCACGGTCAACACCGCCAGCAGCACCGTGGCGCGCCTGCGCCGCGGCGCCGGGGCCGCTTCGGCGGGAGCGTCCTCGTGCTCCTCGTAGCCGTCGTACCGCTCGTCCTCGTGCGGTTCCGCGGGCTGGGCCTGCTCCTGGGGCCGCGGCGGCTGCGCGGGAACGGCGAAGTCCTGCGGCTGCGCGTGCCGTTGCGGCTGCGCGTGCCGTTGCGGCTGCGGGGGCTGCTGCTGTTGCGGTGGGCGGTGCGGCGCGACCGGGATGGTGCGCGGCGGCGGAGGTTGCTGCCCCTGCTGCCTGCCGGGCGACGGGCCGGAGAAGTCGGGGCGGCGGAACTGCTGGGTGCGCTCCGCGTCCGAAGGGCCGGGCACCGGGCGCGACGGCTGCTGCGGCGCGGGCGGGACGATCGGGATCCGGGTGGTCGGCGGACCCTGGTCGAACGCCTGCGGGCGCGGCCGGTCGGCGGGGCGGTCCTGCGGGGGTTCGGTGCGGCCCTGCTGCTGCGGGTCCTGGGGCTGCCGACCCTGCTGGGGGCGCTGCTGCTGGTCGGGCTGCTTCGCGGCCTGCTGCTGGTCCGGCTGCTTCGGAGCGTGCTGCTCGCCGGGCTGCTTCGGAGCCTGCTGGTCCGATTGCTTCGGAGCCTGCTGCTCGCGGCGTCGAGCCTCCTGCTCCAGGTCGGCCAGGCTGAACTGCTGGGTGTCGTCGATCCGCCGGAACTGCTGGGTCTGCTCGGCGGGCGGCGGCCCGATCGGCGTCCCGGCATCCGCGGTGAACGCGGAGTCCACCGCGGGCGGCTGCTCGACGTGCGGCCGGGGATCGGTGGATGACGGCGGGGCGGCGCCCGCATCGGCGGAGAACGCCGAGTCCACGGGCTCGTCCCGGTCGTCCGCGGCCTCCTCGGGCTCCGCCTCGACCCGGGCCTGCTCGGCGGTCGGCCACTCGTCGCGGGTCCGCTCCTCGGCCGCCCGGCGGCGGTCGACGCGGGCGGTCCCGTCCTCGACGGCGGGGAGCCGGCCGGTGTCGGCGGTCGGATCCCGGTCCGTGCTCGGGGCGGTACCGCGGGTGGCGTCCGCGTCCTGGTCGGCCGTCGCGTCGCGGTCGACGTCGGTGGTCCGCTCGGCCGGTTCGGTGGCCTGGCCGCCGGAGGATGCCGGATGGCCGGGAGCGGCCGGGGCGTCGGTGGTGTCCGGGCGGTCGGCGGTGGTCGAGCGGTCGGCGTCCGCGGTCGTCGAGCGGTCCGCGGTCGTCGAGCGGTCGGCGAGGGCGCTGCGGTCCAAGCGTTCCGTCGCGGGCGCGGAGCGCTCGGTCGTGCCCGTCCGGCCGGAGTCCTGCTCGGAGCTCGGCGCCTCCGCGGGCACCGCCCGCTGCGGGCCGGTGGCTTCGACGTCCTCGGTGAGCTCGGCCTGCGCGGCCACCGCGGTGTCCAGCGGCACGTCCACCGCCGCGCCGGCGCCCTCGGCCTCGGTCTCGGAGGGCCGGGGCTCAGCCGCGGTCGCCGGCTGCTGCGGCCCGGTGGCCTCGGTGTCCTCCGCCGGCTCCGCCCGGCTGACGGCGGCGGCCTGCTCCGGGTCGGCCACCTCGAAGTCCGGCGCGGCGCGCTCGGTCGTCCGCTCGTCGGTGGCCCGCTCGTCGGTGGCCTGCTCGTCAGAGGTGGTCCACTCGTCAGAGGTCGTCCGCTCGTCGGAGGTCGTCCGCTCGTCAGAGGTGGTCCGCTCGTCGGAGGTCGTCCGCTCGTCAGAGGTGGTCCGCTCGTCGGAGGTGGTCCGCTCGTCGGAGGTCTGCTCGTCAGCCTTCTGCTCACCGACGGTCTGCTCGCCGGTGGTCTGCTCGTCGGTGGTCCGGTCGCCCGTGGTCCCGGCGTCCGCAGCCCAGCCGTCCTGAGTCCAGCGGCCCTCGGTCCAGCCGTCCTGGGTCCAGTGATCGGTGGCCTGGTCGTCGGTGGTCCGGTCGCTGGTGGTCCGGTGGTCGGTGTCCTGGCGGCCCGTGGCGCGCTCGGCGGTGGTCCGGTGGTCCGGGGCCGAGTCCTCGGATGCCCGCTTCGCGGGCCGGTCCGAGCCGTCCTCCGAGGCGGAACGATCGGTCCGGCCCGGTGCGTCCTCGTCCACCCCGTCCGCGTCCCCGGCAGCGTCCTCACCGGTGCGGCCGTCCGCGGTGGCCGGGGAGCCGGCCGGATCAGCAGCGGCCGTGGCGCCGGTCGCCGAGTCGGCGGGACCGTCCGCGTCGGCGGGACCGTCCGCGTCGGCGGGACCGTCCGCGTCGGCGGTGCTCGCCGAGCTCCCGCTGCTCGGCCGGGTCGCACCGCCAGTGCTCTCCGCATCGGATTCCGCGGCGGGGGCCGCCTGCTCCGCTGCCGCGCCGGTCCGCTCGTCTCCGGTGCTCCCGTCTCCGGTGTTCCCGTCCTCGGCGTTCGCCGTCTCGTCGGCGGTGTCCGCGGCGGTCCCGCGCTGCGCCGAGGTCGTCGAGCCGTGCCCGGCGGCGCGCTCCTGCGCGGCCGACCGCTCCGCCGACTCCGCCGTCGCCGACTCCGCCGTCGGGTCCGCGTCCGCGGAACCCGGATCCGTCGGACCCCGAGCGCCCGAGGGGCGGTCGTCCGCAACCGAGCCGTCCGAAGGGTGGTCAGCCGAAGGCCGGTCACCCGCGAGCTGGTCACCCGAAGGCTCGGCCGCCGCGTCCGCGGACCGCTCCTCGGACGACGCGCCCGAAGTTCCCGGTCCCGTCGCTTCCGCGTCCGAACGGTCGTCAGCCGAACCGGGCGCGGACGCCGCGCCCGGGACCGCACCGCGGAACGCGGTGTCCAGCACACCGGAGACCCGCCCGGTCACCTGGGACCCGGTCGTCTGCCAGCCGGAGAAGTCGTGCGCGGCGGCTTCCCGCCCGGCCTCGGGCTCCACCGAGCCGACGAAGCCGACCGGCCGGGAGCTGATCGAGTTCGGTTCGGCCTGGACGTCGCCGCGCAGGGAGCCGCGGACGGTCGATCCCGGACCCGTGCCCGGCGCGCCGCCGGACCCGTCCACCGAGGCAGAGCCGGTCCCGTCCACCGAGGCGGAACCGGTCCCGTCCACCGAGGCAGAGCCGGTCCCGTCCGCCGGCGCGGCGCCGGTCGCGGTCGAGCCGTCGCCGCCGGCCGGGGCCTCGTCCCGCTCCGCTGAGCCTTCCCCCTGTTCCTCGGGGTCCTGCGTCGGGAAGTCCTGCTCGTCGGCCGCGGGGCCCGCGTCCGCGGCAGCCGATCCACTCGCGCCGCCGGTCGCCCGGCTCGCTCCCGCATCGTCCGATCCGGCGCCGTCCGATCCGGGGTCCGCCGAGCGCGCACCGTCCAACCCGGCGTCCACCGGACGAGCGCCGTCCGATCCGGCGCCGTCCGTTCCAGCGTCATCCGATCCAGCGCCCGCCGAGCGAGAGCCATCCGATTCGGCGCCATCCGATTCGGCGCCATCCGATTCGGCGCCATCCGAACCGGCGTCCGCCGAGCGGGCGTCCGCCGAGCGGGCGTCCGCCGAACTCGGGCCACCCGTTCCGGCATGACCCGATCCGTCGTCCTCCGCGTCGCCCTCGGGCAGCCGCCCGGTCACGGTCTGGTCCAGCGCGCCCGGCTTCGAGTCGGCGGCACCCCGCCCGGAACCCCTCGCTCCGGCCCCGTCCCGCTGCGTGCGCGAAGCGTCGGTCCCACCGACTGCCGCATCGCCCTCGGAGGAGTCACCATCGAAGTCGGCGGAATCGGCGTCAGCGGAATCGGCGTCGGCGGTGGCGGTGGCGGTGGCGTCGGTGTCGGCGTCGGCAGACTCAGCGCCGGTCGAGCCCGCTTCGGCGGAGGTGTCGGCGGAATCCGCAGCCGCATCCCCGCTCATCGCCCCGGCGACAGCGCTCCCCGCCGCATCGCCGTCCGATCCGGGCTCGGCCGCGGACCGCTCCTCCTCCGCGGCGGCGGAACCGGTACCGGCCCGCGCGGTGCCACCGGATTCCGCGTTCCCACCGGATTCCGCGGTTCCCGCGCCGTCATCGCTGGTGGAGTCGGTTCGATCGTCCTTCACCGGCTGTCCATCGCCGGAAGGCTCCGATTCGTTCCCGCGCGCGGGAGGGGCGGCCTCCTGGTCCTCGACCGGGAACCCCTCCGCCTCGCTCTCCGCGAGCCGCTGCCGCTCGGGCCGCTCGGCGTTGCCGCCCCGCTCGTCGCCCGGCGAACCTGCTGCTGAAGCGTTCGAGGACTGCTCGGCAGCATCGGGCTCGGACACCTCACCCCTGAGGCGGTGGGGTTCGGGCACGGGCTTCCTCCTCGACGGTGCGCAAGACTGCCAGATGCGAGCTGCCGCACTGCGGTGGGGCTCGGCGCGCGGCCGTGGTCCACACTAGACGTGGTCGTGCCGCATCACGGGCGGCCACTCCGACGTGTGAGCCTGCGGCTCGGCCTCGGGTGACGCCGTGCGGTGACTGACGAAATCATCGCA
The DNA here is from genome assembly GCF_020176785.1 of Saccharopolyspora sp. 6V. NCBI lineage: Bacteria > Bacillati > Actinomycetota > Actinomycetes > Pseudonocardiales > Pseudonocardiaceae > Saccharopolyspora > Saccharopolyspora sp. 6V. The sequence continues at coordinate 60,947 of NZ_JAIUKB010000064.1, forward strand.
GGTCAGGACACTGGCGATGTACGGGACCGGGATGCGGGACCGGCCTGGCAACGGCGGCCGGACGGTCGGGCACGGTCTCGACGAGCAAGCTGGCTAGAACGAGTGAGGAACCGCGTGGACTTCGACGTCACCATCGAGATCCCCAAGGGGAACCGGAACAAGTACGAGGTGGACCACAAATCCGGCCGGATCCGGCTGGACCGGACGTTGTTCACCGCCACCCAGTACCCGGCCGACTACGGCTTCGTCGAGGACACCCTCGGTGAGGACGGCGACCCGCTGGACGCGCTGGTGCTGGTGCAGGAGCCCACCTTCCCAGGGTGCTTGATCACCGCGCGCGCGATCGGCATGTTCCGGATGCGCGACGAGAAGGGCGGCGACGACAAGGTCATCTGCGTCCCCTCCGACGACCCGCGCCAGGAGCACCTGCGCGACATCCACCACCTGGCGGAGTTCTACCGGTTGGAGATCCAGCACTTCTTCGAGGTGTACAAGGACCTCGAACCCGGCAAGAGCGTTGAAGGCGCCACCTGGGTCGGCCGCACCGAGGCCGAAGCCGAGATCAAGCGGTCCTACGAGCGGGCCAAGGAGCAGGGCGACCACTGACGCCCTGAGCAACCCGAAGGCCCTTCCCGATGGGGAGGGCCTTCGTCGCGTCCGGGGGCGGTCCACGCCGCCGGACGACCGGCCGAGCGGTGCCGCCCCCGCGGACCCGGCCCCGTCGCGGACCGGCGAAGCGGGCGCTGCTCGCCGCCCGCGCCCCGGATCCGCTCCACCGAGCAGGCCACCCGCACCGGACCCGGCCGAGCCGCACGAGCTCAGCAGGAGCAGCCGCGGCTCACCGTCGCCGTCCCCCGGTTCGGGGCCGGGGGACGACGGCGGTCACCCCTGGCGGCGCGGCACCGCGGCCACCAGCACCGAACCGAGCAGCAGCAGGCCCGTCCCGGTCCAGAACAGCGGGATCGTGTAGTACGCACCGCTGGTCTTGGCCAGCGGCGGAGCGGCGGCGCCCTGCGCCGGTGGCGCGGGCTGCTCGGGAGCGGGGGCCGGCGGCACGTCGCAGTGCACGCCGCCCGCCGGTGCCCCGGCGCGGGCCGTCTGCTCGCCGAAGGAGACCTCCGCCAGCGCCGCGTCCGGCATGCCGAGCGCCGTGCCCGGCAGCAGCTTCAGGTCGAACATCCGCGCACCGGCGCGCAGCTCGGTGCCGTTCGCCTCCTGGGTGAGCTCGCCGATGCTCAGCCGCAGCACCCCGAGGTCGAGCACGCGGTCGTTCACCGCCGGACCGACGACCGGCAGCTCGCCCGGCACGCCCGGCAGCCCGATCGGCAGGTCCGCCTGCGGGTTCGCCGCGTCGAGCTCCGCGAGTTCCCGCCCGCCCTGGGTCACCCGCAGCACCGGGGCCTCGTAGTCCACGGTGGACGTGGCCGGATCACCGGTGGCGGTGACGGTCAGCGTCGGCTCGCTCACCACGTCGACCCGCAGCTCCTGCGGCGTGCCGGACAGCAACCGCACGCTCGCCAGCCGCATCGTGGAGGTGGACCGCACCGCCTTGCCCGCCGAGCCCGGCACGTCGACCAGTTCGATCTTGGAGTGCGCACGCACCGCGTCCGGCACGTGCACCAGCGAACCCGCGCCCGATTCGGTCGGTCCCCCACCGGAGAGCAGACCGCCGAGCCGGGCGGGCGACCCCGGGGCGCCCGCGAGCGCCGCGTGCTGGTCGCCGTCCTGCTGCGGGGTGTCCGGCAGCGCGGGCAGCACGTTCACCGCCGACAGGCTCGCCAGCGAACTGCTCGCCTCCGAGATCGGCGAGACGCACGGTCCGAGCCGCTCGTCCCACCTGGCGTGCGCGCTGCCCTCCAGCAGCCCCAGCTTCACCAGCGCGTCCGCCGGGGACGGCGGCGGCTGCACGCCGGTGGTCGTCGGCTCGGCGTGGTCCGGCACCGCGGTCTGCGCGACCGACGCGCCCGGTACCTGCGGCGCGTACCCGCCGATCGCGGCGCCGAACGGCGAGGCCTCGGCGGTCGAGCGCTCGGTGGCCAGGTACGCCTCGGAGTTCGCCGTCGACTTCGCCAGCCCGAGCCCGAGTTCGAGCAGCGCCTGCTTGCGCAGCGCGTCCTCGTACGCGGGATCGTCGAAGATCGTCTCTCCCGGCACCGCGCCGGGCAGCACCCGCAGCACGCCGATCCCGGTGCCCACCTCGGCCGTGATCGGGCCCGGCTGGGCCGGCCCCTCGGAAGCCGGGGGCTGGTCCGGGTCCACCGGCGTCGGCACCGGCGTGGTCTGCGCGAACGCTGCGGGCAGGCTCAGCCCGGCGACGGCCAGCGACACCGTCGTGGCGGCGGCGAAACGACGCAGCGGTCGAGCTGATCGCATCCGACCTGCCTTCCCTAGAAGAAGTGGTGACGAGCGTCACCGAATCTCTCAACGACGGGCTCCCGTCCGAGTGACGCCCGATTTCAGCGCAACCGGTGACGCACGACCGGGCCGCCAACCCCTTCGCCGGGCCGTCGCGGCCACCCGCTACACTTGCTCCGCAACGCCGCCTTAGCTCAGTCGGCCAGAGCGACGCACTCGTAATGCGTAGGTCGAGGGTTCGATTCCCTCAGGCGGCTCGCCGAGAAGACCGCAGGACCACCCCGGTGGACCTGCGGTCTTTTCTTCGTCCTCCCCCGTCGGCTCCGCGACCGCGCGCCCGCCGTGACCGCGACCGGCTTTCCCGGGCCCCCGGCAGCAGTCCATTCCCGGAATGCGCGGGACCACCCATTCCCGCCACCGGCCGCCGAATTGCGCATTCGACGAAAGCCCGCGGAGATCGTCCCGCCCGCCCTCGGGCATTCCGCCACACCGAACTGAACTGCCGGAACGGCGAATCCGGCAGAATCGGCCCCGCCCGCGCGAGGGACGCGCGGACGGGCACCACCTCCCGTTCGGAACTCCCGGAAAAGCCATGCGCGAACCGCGCCCCGAAATACGTGCCGAGACCGGACGAGACCAGGATCCGAACGGGTCCGAGCACCACGCGCACCGCTCCGCCGCGCCACCCCGGACCACCTGCGACACCGGCCGCCGCGACACCGGGGAATCCCCCGGCACGCGCCCCCGCGCCCCATAGCAGGCAGGTGCGATGCGCCGACCGTGGCCCACGTGGTTGGGCCGGACGGGTGCGCTGCCACAGTGGAGAGCCCCGATCCGGGGCGAGTAGTCGCGGCGACTGAGTACTTGCGCCATCGGCTGTTATCACTGGCAGGTTTCGGCGAAGATTCCTCCCGGCCGACCTGCAGTGATCACATGGCGCAACAGGGTGTAGGCCGATCAGCCCAATCAGCTATCACCCGACCGGTCGATTGTCGTCGTACTTGGGGAACTACTTCGATCACAGTGACGCCGGAAGGATCGATGTGATGGAGCGTTGGGACGCGGGCACGGGCATCATTGGGGGCGGGGTCATCGCCGGGGAAACCCAGCCGCAGGACTGGGAGCGCCGCATCAGCGAGCTGTCCGAACAGCTCTACCGAGCGCGCATCCTGCAACGACTCCTGCTGATCTGGACCTGTCCGGGGAACGTGGCCCTCGCCGGACTCTCGATCTCCGGGATCGTGCTGCTCGCACCACCGGTGGCGGTCTCGGTGCTGGCCGTGGCGATCCCGGTCGGCTCGGTCGCCGCGTCGGGGCGCATCGCCTACCGGCACCACTTCGCGGTGCGCGCGGTCGCCTCCGAACTGCGCGAGCTGGAACGCGCGCACCGCGAGCACCAACTCGACGAGTGGAACGCGGGCGACCTGCTCGGCATGCGCAAGCGCTACCGGGCCGACCTGCCGGACGTGATCGAGCGCTACCGCGCCGAAGCGGGCAGGCACCGCTGGAAGGACCACGTGCTGCACACCGTGGTGATCGCCGGCTCGATCATCAGCGCCACCGTCACCGCGGCCTCCGCCGCGGTCGTCGGCGCGCGCTGGGCCGCGGTGGCGATCAGCCTGCTGGTGGCGGTCGCGGCGGCGTTCGGCGGCTACGCGAAGTACCGGGAGCGCGCGGCGAGCCTGCAGCAGACCGCCGACGTGCTCGAACGCGAGTACCACTCGGTCGAATTACGCGCGGGCCGCTACAGCAGGTTCGACGACGAAGGCGACGCGTACGCCGAATTCGCCGACACCGTCGAGTCGCTGCGCGAGGAGCAGGCGAAGCGCCAGCAGCACCTCAACCAGTCCATCGACGTGACCTCCGTCGCCGGACAGTAGTTCCAAGATCTTCCGCCTCACACGAACGGGTCGGAAACCGGCCGCTCAGCGCACTCCCCGTCGACGCACCGCGACGGCTGTGATCGCTGATTAGTGGCCGGTCCCGGCTCCGTACGCTGCGACCTCTGGCGCACAGGTGAGGGCCTGTGCAGAGAGGAGCAAGGCGATGAAACGCAGCCTCACCACGGCCGCCGCCGTGCTGGCGGGCGCCGGCGCCGTCGGTTTCGCCGGCACCGCGCACGCCGACTCGCAGTTCCCGGCCGAGCTGCCGGTGGACAACGGGGTCGCCCAGACCGCCTTCCACGCCGCCGGAACCGTGCACGGCGTGCAGCAGACCGTCGGCGACGTGGTGCGCGCGCCGCAGGCCCTCGCCGAGCAGGCGGGCACTGCCACCGGCCGCACCGGTGACGGCAACGTCATCGGTGACGCGCTGCAGGACTTCACCCAAGCCCACACCCATCCGGTCGCCACCCAGGGCGCCCACCTCCCGATCGGCGGCGTCATCCCCGCCCAGCAGAGCGCCCGTTCCGGCGCGACGCCGGTGGACGGCCTCGCGAAGGACGAGAACGTGCGCGGCATCGTCGACACCATCGACGACTTCGGCACCTCGATGATCGGCCTCATCAACGCGCTGCCCGCGGACCAGGTGAACACCACCACCGACTCCCAGAGCGGGCAGCCCGGCAAGCCCGGCACCAGCGGTCAGAACGGCTCCAACGGCGAGGACGGTGGCGACACCACCGCCACGGCCCCCACCACCAAGCCCACCGTGGGCGGCACGCCCAAGGGCGGCCTGCTCGACCTGAGCAACGCGGGCGGTGCGGTCGGCAAGCCGCTGGCCGACGGCCTCAGCGGCACCCCGTTGGCGGGGCTCGCCAACCTCGATCAGCGCGGCTGATCACGCAAGCCACGGCCCCCGCGCTCTGGGAGGAGAGCGCGGGGGCCTTTCCCTGCGCCCGTCAGCCGTGGTGCAGGGTCGCGACCATCGCCTCCACCGCGATGATCGGCTTCACGTTCTGGGTGAGCGCGGTGCGGCACTCCAGCACCGCCTCCAGCCGCCGCAGCGTCGACTCCGACGTCCACTGCGATGCGGCCTTCGCCACGTCCGAGGCGTAATCCGGGTGGTTCAACGACGCCGGTGACCCGGACCGGGAGACCAGCACGTCGCGGTAGAACCCGGCGAGGTCCACCAGCGCCAGGTCCAGGGCGTCGCGCTGCGAGCGCGTCGCGCGCGACTTCTGCTTCTTCTCCAGCTCCTTCAGCGCCGCGTTCGCGCCGCGGGTCGCCGAAGCCGTGCCCTTGCCGGTGCCGCCCGCACCCATCGCGGTGCGCAGCTCGTCCTTCTCCGCCTCGTTGCGGTCCTCGTTCGCCGAGGTCGCCTCCGACTCGGAGGACCTCACCAGCCCGCTCGCCGCGGTGAACACGTCCGAGAACCGGCGCAGCCCCACCGGGATGCTCAGCACCCGGTCCCGCCGCTCCCGGGCCTCCGGATCGGTGGCCAGCCGCCGAGCCCGCCCGATGTGCCCGCCGCACACCGAAGCCGCCCACCGGGCCATCTCGTCGCCGACGTCGTCGCGCTCCCGCAGCACCTCGGCGATCGACCCGGCCAGCGGGGTGCGCAACTGCATCGCGCGGCACCGGGAGCGGATCGTGACCGGCACGTCCTCCGGGTGGTCCGACGGCGCGCACAGCAGGAAGACCGTGCGCTCCGGCGGTTCCTCCACCGCTTTCAGCAGCGCGTTCGCCGCGCCTTCGGTGAGCCGGTCGGAGTCCTCGATCAGCACCACCCGCCACTGGCCGGTGGTGGGGCGGCGCGCCGCGGCCTGCACCAGGGCCCGCATCTCGCGCACCGAGATCGTCAAGCCCTCCGGCACCACGACCTTCACGTCCGCGTGGGTCCCCGCCACCACCGTCCGGCACGCCGCGCAGCGGCCGCAGCCCGGCGCCTCGCCCGGTTCCAGGCACTGCAGCGCGGCGGCGAACGCCCGGGCGGCCACCGAACGACCCGAACCGGGCGGCCCGGTGAACAGCCACGCGTGCGTCATGGCGCCCGCGGGCGCGGGCTCGCCGCGGACCTGGAGGTGGGCGGCCTGCGCGGCGGCGAACAGCGTGCGCACCGCGTCGGGCTGGCCGACGATGTCCGCCCACACCCCGGTCGCCGGGGGGACTTCGCCCGCTACCGGGTCGGGGACCTGCGCCACCACGTCACCTCCGGGGTCGTCGCGCCGCCTGCGTCGACACGCACTGTACGAGGCCGCGCCGACACCGGATCAGCGACCCGGCGCCCGGAGCCGCGGTCAGCTGCCGCTGGTGGACGAGGTGCTGCGGCTCGACGAGGACGAGCGGGAGCCGCTCGCCCGGGACGCCGGGCTCTTCGCCGACTTCGCGGTGCTGCTCTTCGCCGCGCCGGACTTCGCGGTGGTGGACTTCGACGTCCCCGACTTGGTCGCGGTCGACTTCGACGCCGTCTTGGTCGTCGACTTCTTCGCCGTCGTCTTCGTGCCGGTGCTCTTCGTCGACTTCGCCGTGCTGGTCTTCGCGGTCGACTTCGTCGTCTTCTTCTTCGCCGGGGCCTTCGCCCGCCGCTCCGCGATCAGTTCGACGGCCCGGTCCATCGTCAGCGACTCGACCTCGTCGCCCTTGCGCAGCGAGGCGTTCGTCTCGCCGTCGGTGACGTACGGACCGAACCGGCCGTCCTTGATGACCAGCGGCTTGCCGGTGTCCGGCTCGTCGCCGAGCTCCCGCAGCGGCGGGGCCGCGGCCCGGCGGCCGCGCTGCTTCGGCTGGGCGTAGATCTTCAGCGCCTCGTCGACGGTGACGGTGAAGATCTGGTCCTCGGTCTCCAGCGACCGCGAATCGGTCCCGCGCTTGAGATACGGGCCGTAGCGGCCGTTCTGCGCGGTGATCTCCTCGCCGGACTCCGGGTCGGTGCCCACCACCCGCGGCAGCGACAGCAGCTTCAGCGCGTCGTCGATGGTCACGGTGTCCAACGACATCGACTTGAGCAGGCTGCCGGTGCGCGGCTTCGACTTGTCCCCTTCGGGGAGGACCTCGGTGACGTACGGGCCGAACCGGCCCTCCTTCGCCATCACCTCGTGCCCGGTCGCCGGATCGGTGCCGAGGCTGCGGCCCTCCATCGGCGTCGCGAACAGCTTCTCCGCGACCTCCGAGCTGAGCTCGTCCGGCGGCAGGTCGTCCGGCAGGTTCGCCCGCTGCGACTCCTCCGCGTTCAGCGGACGCTCCAGGTACGGGCCGTAGCGGCCCACCCGCACGTAGACGGTGCGGCCCTCGTCGTCGGTGAACATCGGGATGGAGTTCACCTCGCGCGCGTCGATCTGCTCCACGCTGGAGCCGACGAGCTTCTTGAGCCCGCCCGCGCGGCCGATCGAATCACCCGGCCCGACCTCGCCGCCGAAGTAGAAGCCGGACAGCCACTTGGTGCGCTGCTGGCGGCCCTCGGCGATGCGGTCCAGCTCGTCCTCCAGCGCCGCGGTGAAGTCGTAGTCCACCAGCCTGCCGAAGTGCTGCTCCATCAGCCCGACCACGGCGAACGCCACCCAGGACGGGACCAGCGCGGAACCCTTCTTCCACACGTAGCCGCGCTCCTGCACGGTGCTGATGATCGACGCGTAGGTGGAGGGGCGGCCGATGCCCAGCTCCTCCAGCGCCTTCACCAGGCTCGCCTCGGTGTAGCGGGCCGGCGGGTTCGTGTTGTGGCCGTCCGGCTCCAGCTCGGCGGCGGTGATCGCCTGGCCCTGGCTGAGCCGCGGCAGCCGCGATTCGGCGTCGTCGGCGACGCCACCGGCCTCCGAGTCCACCGATTCCACGTACGCCTTGAGGAACCCGGCGAAGGTGATCGTGCGGCCGGACGCGGCGAACGTGCACTCCTCACCGGAGGTCGCCGTACCGGTGATGCGCACCGACAGCGTGGTGCCCTTCGCGTCCGCCATCTGCGAGGCGATGGTGCGCTGCCAGATCAGCTCGTAGAGCTTGAATCCGTCCACGTCCAGCTCGTTCGCGACCTGGCCGGGGGTGCGGAAGCTCTCGCCCGCCGGGCGGATCGCCTCGTGCGCTTCCTGGGCGTTCTTGACCTTGCGGTTGTACTGGCGGGGCTGCGGCGACAGGTGGCTGTCCCCGTAGAGCTCCCTGGCCTGGTTGCGCGCCGCGGTGATCGCCGTCTCGGACAGCGTCGTCGAGTCGGTTCGCATGTAGGTGATGTAGCCGTTCTCGTACAGCCGCTGCGCGGTGCGCATCGTGCGATCCGCCGAGAAGCGCAGCTTGCGGCTCGCCTCCTGCTGCAGGGTGGAGGTCATGAACGGCGCGTACGGCTTCCGCGTGTACGGCTTCTCCTCGACGCTGGAGACGCTGAGCCGGGCGTCGGTCAGCGCCGCCGCGAGGCGCCGCGCCGCAGGCTCGTCCAGCGGCTTCACGTCGGCGTTCTTCAACCGGCCGTCCGGGCCGAAGTCGCGGCCGGTGGCCACCTTCGCCCCGTCCACGGTCACCAGCCGGGCGCCGAAGCGCGGCGGCTCGGCGCTCGCCCCGGCGTCCATCGTCGCCGAGATGTCCCAGTACGAGGCGGGCACGAACTTGATGCGCTCCCGCTCCCGCTCGACCACGATCCGGGTCGCCACGGACTGCACGCGGCCCGCCGAGAGCTTCGGCATGACCTTCTTCCACAGCACCGGGCTGACCTCGTAGCCGTACAACCGGTCCAGGATGCGACGGGTCTCCTGCGCGTCCACCAGGTCCTGGTCGAGGTCGCGCGGGTTCGCGGCGGCGGCCTGGATGGCGGATTCGGTGATCTCGTGGAACACCATGCGCCGCACCGGCACCTTCGGCTTCAGCGTCTCCATCAGGTGCCAGGCGATGGCCTCGCCCTCGCGGTCGCCGTCCGTGGCGAGGTAGAGCTCGTCGACTTCCTTCAGCGCGTCCTTCAACTCGCTGACCGTCGACTTCTTGTCCGCGGTCACCAGGTACAGCGGCTCGAAGTCGTTCTCCACGTCCACGCCGAGGCGCGCCCAGGACTGGCCCTTGTACTTGGCGGGCACGTCGGCGGCGCCGCGCGGCAGGTCGCGGATGTGGCCGCGGGAGGACTCGACCACGAAGTTGGTGCCGAGGTAAGAGGCGATCTTGCGTGCCTTGGCCGGGGACTCGACGATGACCAACCGCCGACGTCCGGAGTCCGTCCCGCCGGAGGACCCCGAAGCCCGGCCGTTACCGCCGCTCTGCTTCGCCCGTGTCGACCCAGCCACGCTTACCTGCTCTCTTCTCGCGGAGGCGTCCGATCCGCCAGTGTGCACCGCATACCACCCCGGATGCCGCACCCAGGGACGCACAGCGTGGCACACAACACGCCTGCGCTCGCGTCTTCCGTTCCGTACGAACGTATCGGGTGCCGGTCCTGTTCCGTTGCGTGACCTGCCCCGACCTGTGGCGTGATCGTCAGGAGACGAGCGGCCACGTTCGCTCGATCGCACCATCGGGGGTCGGACCGACCAGCTCCGCGAGCCGCTCGATCCGGCGCCGTCCGGTGACGCGCAGCGCTGGTCCGCCCGCTCGCGGACCCGTGCAGCGCGCGGGCAGTCCGGCCCTGGCCAGAGCCGCCGCCAACGGCTCGTAGGTCTCCGGCGCGTGCGGGTCCAGGCCCAGCAGGTACCCGCCCGGCACCGGCCTCCCCGCGGTCAGCGCCCACAGCCGCAGCGCCGCCCCGTCGGGGGCGAAGTCCGCGGGGACCGACTTCACCGCGCCGCGCAGCCACTGCCCGGCCAAGCCGGTCAGGTCGGCGCGGAACGCGGTGCGCACCAGCGGGTGTCCCTCTTCGGAGCGACCGAGCTCGGCGGCCACCCCGCGGTCGGCGCAGGCGCGCGCCAGCGACCGGGCGCGCCAGTCGTCGGCGACGACCACGGACAGCCGGGCCGCGGTGCCGCGACCGAACCCGACGGCCTGGCCCGGGCCGCACAGCAGTCCCGCGAGGTCGGCCACCCGGGGGTGGCGAGCCTCCGCGGAGAAGAAGGACAGCTGGTCCACGATGCGTGATCGTAGAACGTCCGTTCGAGCTTGACCAGGGCCCTCCGCCCGGACGAGGGATCGATCGACCTCGTTCGGGCGGAGTCGCCTGCCGGGTCAGCCCGGGGGCTGCTGCTGGGGCTGCTGTTGCTGCTGCTGTTGCTGGAGCTGCTCCTGCTGAGCGGCCGACTGCGTCAACTGCTGGCACTGCGGCGCCTTCATCGCGGCGTCGTTGAGCTGCTGGTTCTTGGAGAACTCGGCGAACTGCGCGCTGAAGTCGAGCTGCTGGCCCTTCTTCAGCTCCTCCTGCACCCCGGTCATGCCCGTGGTGAACGCCTGCTCGTTGGAGGTGTCGACCTGCTCGGCCTTGCCCTTCGCCGCGGAGAGGATGTCGCGGACCTGGGTGAATCCGTCCACGAACGTGGTGGCCACCTGGTCGGCGCCCGCGATCGGCGACGGGCCGATCCGCTGGAGCCCGGTGACCGTCTGGTCCGCGGCGTCGTGCGCAGCGGTCATCTGCGCGATGGACGACGCCTTGAAGGTCTCGGTATTCGTCTTGTCCACCTGCGGGGCCTGCTGCTGCGAAGCGGAGAAACCGCCGACGAGACCGCACAGCTCGCCGGTCCAGGCCACGCCGTCGGAACTCGCCTGCGCGGGCTTGCCCTGCTCCTGCTGCTGGGGCTGCTCCTGCTGCTGCGGGGCGGGCTGCTGCGGTTCGCCCTGGGAGCAGCCGGCCAGCGCCAGCGGGACGGCGGCGAGCACCGCGACGGAGGTCGAACGGATATTCATGCGCATTCCCTCAGGTCGGGTCGGCGTGCTCCCCGACTCTCCCGCACCAGCACGGCCGCCCCCGGAACCGGGGCCCCGCCGACCGGAGTCCGCCCAGCGCACAGCGGAGGGGCGCCCGACGAGCACGCCGAACGCCCCTCCACCGCACCGCCGCCGCTCGCGGGACGAGCGGCGGCCACCGATCAGGTCGCGCCGTTGACGATCTTGTCGTCGTCGGCGGGCGCGTCCGAGATGGCCGTGCTGCGCCGCTTGGACACCACGATGGCGCCCACCACGACCAGCGCCGCCACCACCGCGATCGCGATGCGCACCGCGGGCGACGCCGAATCACCCACCGACAGCGTGACCACCGCAGGGGCGATCAGCACCGACACCAGGTTCATCACCTTGAGCAGCGGGTTGATCGCCGGGCCCGCGGTGTCCTTGAACGGGTCGCCGACCGTGTCGCCGATGACCGTCGCCGCGTGCGCCTCGGACCCCTTGCCGCCGTGGTGGCCGTCCTCGACCAGCTTCTTCGAGTTGTCCCACGCGCCACCGGAGTTCGCCAGGAAGATCGCCATCAGCGTGCCCGTGGCGATCGCACCGGCCAGGTACCCGGCCAGCGGCCCCACGCCCAGGCCGAAGCCCACCGCGATCGGCGCCAGCACCGCCAGCAATCCCGGCGTGGCCAGCTCCCGCAGCGAGTCGCGGGTGCAGATGTCGACCACCCGGTGGTACTCCGGACGAGTGGAGCCGTCCATGATCCCCGGGTTCTGCTTGAACTGGCGCCGCACCTCGTAGACCACGGCACCGGCCGCCCGGGACACCGCGTTGATCGCCAGCCCGGAGAACAAGAACACCACCGCGGCCCCGATCACGATGCCGACCAGCACGTTCGGCGCGAACACCTGGTACGCCTCCGCGGTGATCGTGGTGGAGACCGCGCGCGCGGCCTGCACGATCGCGTCCTGGTAGGCGCCGAACAGCGCGGTCGCCGCCAGCACGGCGGTCGCGATGGCGATGCCCTTGGTGATCGCCTTCGTGGTGTTGCCGACCGCGTCCAGCTCGGTCAGGATCTTCGCCCCGTCGCCCTCGAACTCACCGGACATCTCCGCGATGCCCTGCGCGTTGTCCGCCACCGGGCCGAAGGTGTCCATCGCGACGATCACGCCGACCGTGGTCAGCAGGCCGCAACCGGCCAGCGCGATCGCGAACAGCGCCACCGTCAGCGTCGTGGACAGCAGGAAGGCGCCGAACACCGCCGCGCCGATCACCAGCGCCGTGTACACGGCCGACTCGAAGCCGACCGACAGGCCGGTGAGGATCACCGTGGCGGCACCGGTCTTCGAGGACTCGCCGACGTCCTGCACCGGGCGATGCTCGGTGGCGGTGAAGTAGCCGGTCAGCTTCAGGATCACCGCGGCCAGCAGGATGCCGATGAGCACGGCGGCCAACGCGATCAGCGCCGGGCTGCCGCTGGCGCCGGCGACCTCCGGCGAGGCACCGGCCAGCTCGGCGAACGAGTTCGGCAGGTACACCAGCGCGGCCACCGCGCACAGCACCGCCGAGATCCCCGCGGAGATGAAGAAGGAGCGGTTGATCGCGGTCAACGCGCTCTCCCCCGCCTTGGCCTTCGTCAGGTACACGCCGATCACCGCGGTGACCACGCCGATCGCGGGCACGATCAGCGGGAACAGCAGCCCCTTGAGGCCGAACGCGGCGGTCCCGAGGATCAGCGACGCCACCAGCGTCACCGCGTAGGACTCGAACAGGTCCGCGGCCATGCCCGCGCAGTCGCCGACGTTGTCCCCGACGTTGTCGGCGATCGTCGCGGCGTTGCGCGGGTCGTCCTCCGGGATGTCCTGCTCGACCTTGCCGACCAGGTCCGCGCCCACGTCGGCGGCCTTGGTGAAGATGCCGCCGCCGACCCGCATGAACATCGCCAGCAGCGCGGCGCCGAAGCCGAAACCCTCCAGCACCCGCGGTGCCTCGCCCGCGTAGACGAGCACGACCAGAGCCGCGCCGAACAACCCGAGGCCGACGGTGGTCATGCCGACCACGCCACCGGTGCGGAACGCGACGCGCATCGCCTTCTCCCGGCCCGCGCCGGGATCGTTCGACGCGGCCGCGACCCGCACGTTCGCGCGGGTGGACAGCCACATGCCGAGGTAGCCGATGGCGGCGGAGAACGCCGCGCCGAACAGGAAGAAGATCGACCGGCCGATGCGTTCGCCGGTGCTGTTCGCGGGGAGCACGAACAGCACGACGAAGACCACGACGGCGAAGCCGGCCAACGTCCGGAACTGCCGGTTGAGGTACGCGGAGGCGCCTTCCTGCACCGCCTGCGAGATCTGCTGCATCTTGGCCGAACCCTGGCCGGCCGCCAGCACCTCCTTGATCAGCACGTAGCCGAAGGCCAGCGCCGCCAAGGCGATGATCAGGACCACGCCGACGACGGCGTAGTCGGAGCCGCTGAGTTCGAACGCACCGGGGGCGTTCTGCGCGAGGTCCATCCGGTGCGTCGAGCTCGGTGGTGCAGTGCCCTGGGCGACCCAGCCGGGCTGGACCGGGGACAGCAGGGACATCCGTCCTCCTCGGGTGTGGCTCGGTGGCACGCCGGAGAGGCGGTGGTGCGTCCACTCCGACGCTCGGTACGGCCTCGGCCGCGAGCGGCCCGCCGGGGCCCGTCCGCGATCGATGTCGTGGCCGCGAAGTCTATTCAGGCCTGACGTGTCTTACTTCACGGTGTGATGTGCGCCTCGCAACGACGTGCTGCTTCGTTATCGAGTGATCGATCCAGTTAGGACTTGATCACCCGATCGGACACACTTCTACATGGACCGAACGGGTGACTTCGTGTATCGCGTGTCGCAGCCGGATCGAACCGGCGTGTCGCGGCCCCGGAGACCCGCGCGGACACCGCCGCGCGGACGCCTCGGCCGCGCCCGCAGGCCACCTCACACCCCCGCGGCCCGCGCCCCGGCCCACGACGGCGCGGTGGCGGGCGAGTCCACCCGAACGAGATCACCGGGCCGCAGGTTCCGCGTGCGTGCGGTGCGGGAACAGCGCTGTGCGACGCTCGACCACGTGAACTCGGCACACCGGAGAGCGGGCAGGACCGGCAGCGGCAAGCGGCTGCTGGACCGGGTGCTGGCCGGCACGCCCGCGGACGAATCACCGCTGCGGCACGTCGAGCAGCTCGCCGAACGGCCCGCGCAGCACGCGGACTGGCCGGGCTGGGCGCCCGAACCGCTGGTCGAGGCGCTGCGCGCCCGCGGCGCCGAACGCCCCTGGAGCCACCAGGCCGAAGGCGCCGAAGCCGCGTGGGCCGGTGAGCACGTCGTGGTGGCGACCGGCACCGCGTCCGGCAAGTCGATGACCTACCAGCTGCCGGTGCTCACCCGGTTGCTCACCGACGCCCGGGCCACCGCGCTGTACCTGTCGCCGACCAAGGCGCTGGGCGCCGATCAGCTCCGGTCCACCACCGAGCTGGGCCTGGACGGGATCCGCGCCGCCGCCTACGACGGGGACACCCCGTTCGTCGAGCGGGACTGGGTGCGGGCGCACGGCCGGTGGGTGTTCACCAACCCGGACATGCTGCACCACGGCGTGCTCGCCCAGCACTCCCGCTGGGCGCGGTTCTTCCGCAACCTCTCCTACGTGGTCGTCGACGAGTGCCACACCTACCGGGGCGTCTTCGGCTCGCACGTGGCGCTGCTGCTGCGGCGGCTGCGGCGGATCGCGCGGTACTACGGCGCGGAACCGGTGTTCGTGCTCGCCTCCGCGACGGTGGCCGACCCGGCCTCCCTGGGCGAACGGCTGATCGGCGCCGAGTGCCGGGCCGTCACCGCGGACGGCTCGCCGCGCGGCGCCCGCACCGTCGCATTGTGGGAACCACCGCTGCTGGACGACGTATCCGGCGAGAACGACGCGCCGGTCCGGCGTTCCGCCGGGAGCGAGGCCGCACGGATCCTCACCGAACTCGTCGTGGAAGGCGCCCGCACGCTCGCGTTCATCCGATCCCGGCGCGGCACCGAGCTCGCCGCGCTGGCCGCCCGCCGCGCCCTGTCCGAAGTGGACGATTCGCTGGTGGACAAGGTCGCCGCCTACCGGGGCGGCTACCTGCCGGAGGACCGGCGGAAGCTCGAACGGGCGCTGCTGAGCGGGGAACTGCTCGCCGTCGCGGCCACCAACGCGCTGGAGCTCGGCGTCGACATCGCGGGCCTGGACGCGGTCGTCGTCGCCGGGTTCCCGGGCACGCTCGCCTCGTTCTGGCAGCAGGCCGGGCGCGCCGGGCGCGACGGGGACGACGCGCTGGTCGTCTTCGTCGCCCGGGACGACCCGCTGGACACCTACCTGGTGAACCACCCGCCCGCCGTGCTGGACCGGCCGGTCGAGTCGACGGTGCTGGACCCGGCGAACCCCTACGTGCTCGAACCGCACCTGGCCTGCGCCGCGGCCGAGCTGCCGCTGGACGAAGCGGCGTTCGAGGTCTTCGGCGGCGAGCCCGCCCGCACCGCGACCGACGCGCTCACCGAGGCCGGAGTACTGCGCAAGCGGCCGCGCGGCTGGTACTGGACCGAGCGGGAACGCCCGCACCGGGAAGTGGAACTGCGCGGGTCCGGTGGGCAGCAGATCGCCGTCGTCGAGGGCGACTCCGGGCGGATGCTCGGCACCGTCGACCCGGATTCGGCGTGCGCCACGGTGCATCCCGGCGCGGTCTACCTGCACCAGGGGCAGTCGTTCGTGGTGGACGAGCTGGACCTGGACGGCGGCCTCGCGCTGGTACACCTGGAGAACCCGGAGTGGCACACCTCGCCGCGCGACGTCGTGGACATCTCGGTGCTCGCCACGGTGCAGGAGCGGAGTCCGGCGCCGGGGATCACGGTGTGCCTCGGGGACGTGGAGGTCACCTCGCAGGTCGTCGGCTACCTGCGAACCCTGCCCTCCGGCGAGGTGCTCGACCAGGTGCCGCTGGACCTGCCCGCGCACAAGCTGGTCACCCGCGCCGTCTGGTACACGATCTCCGACGAACTGCTGACCGACAGCGCGCCGGGGGGCGCCGGGTTGGACCCGGCGCGCATCCCCGGCGCGCTGCACGCCGCCGAGCACGCGGCGATCGGCTTGCTCCCGCTGTTCGCGACCTGCGACCGGTGGGACATCGGTGGTGTCTCCACTGCCCTGCACGAACACACCGGTCGGGCCACGGTGTTCGTGCACGACGGTCATCCCGGGGGAGCCGGCTTCGCCGACCGCGGCTTCGCCGCGTTGTTCCCCTGGTTGGCCGCGACGCGGGAGGCGATCGTCTCCTGCGACTGCCCGGCGGGTTGCCCGTCCTGCGTTCAATCGCCGAAGTGCGGGAACGGCAATGAACCACTGGACAAGGCGGGGGCGGTGGCTGTTCTCGACGTGCTCTCGACCGCGCACGGGGGAGACGCCGGGCAGGGCTAGGGCCTACGGCGGATCGGGTGGGCGAGGGGGTTCGCCGGTCCCCCTCGTCCCCGCCGTCGGTCCCCATCGGGGGTGCCCAGCTGGACGGGTCGGGCGTCCAGTGCCCTGGCGACTCTGGTTCGCGGTCGAGGCGGGCTAGTTGCCCGCGACGACGAGTTCGGCCACGTCTTGGACGGCGTCGGCACCGATGCGCAGGGCGTCACCGATGATCTCGGGGGACGGCAACCGCCACCCGCAGACCTCCGGCTTGACCCGCCAGTGCACGACTCCGTGGTGGAAGGTGCTCGGGGGAACCGGCAGCCAGCTGCCGGCGCTGTGCCTGCGGACCGCTCCGGCCGCGACCAGCTCGGGGCACGCCGCGGTGGCCGAGCCCCCTGCGGCGAGGAAGTACCAGCGGGCGTCCGGGGTCGCCACGATCGGAACCGGAACGCCCAGCGAGCGCAGCGCCCGCGCGGTGCGCCTGCCCAGTTCGGCACCGGTCTCCAGCGCCTCGACCTGGTCACCGGTCGCGACGAGCAGGCTGTACGGCTGCTCGGACCACCACCGGGCGACCTGGTCGACGCCGGCACCGAGCCGGTCCTGCCAGTCCGCGTGCACGGGAACGGGGTGCGCGACACCCGCCGGGTGCGCGGCGTCGGAGCCGGACCAGGCGCGGGCGCCCGCCTCGGAACCGACCGGGAAGGTGCCGGGCAGCACCGACCAGCCGCGAGACGCCAGCTCGATGGCCTGCACCCGGAGCTCGATCCGGAAGGCGCCCGCCCACCCGGTGACACTGGCCTCCACGGCAGCACCGGCTCCTCCGGGAGCGTTCGCTCCGGAAGCGCTGGGCCCCCTGTCCGCTGACCAGTCCATTACCTCTCCTCACTCGACCGTGGCGGATGCCTTCGCACCGGTGTGGCCGCTGCCCCGCGACCGGTCACCTGAGACCGACCACGATGTCGGGATCTCCTGCTCGCTTCCGCTCCATCAATCAACGTCATCCCACCCGGCCTCGTACACCCCCCATGTCGATGACCGGTCGCTCAGCGGCGACGAGCGTCCGGTCGCCGAGAGGGGCGCTGATATGCCGGAGTGTCGGTTCGCGGCGACGTGATCGCGCTCACCGGTCGTTCAGCCGGGGCGCGGGACCGCTCAGCGCGGGCCGCCATCCGGCGAACGGGTGACAGGACCGGCCCTGGCACGCCCGGTGACCTGCGGTGACAGCCCGCCCAGGCCCATCGAGGCCCGAACTTCGACCAGGACGCGCGCGTCGAGACCGGCCAGCTCGCAGTCGAGGACCCGTGCCCGCATCTCCGCCGCGACCCCGCGGGCCGCGGCGCAGGCGGGCGCGCCGCCCTGCTGGGCCCGGGCCGCGGCGGCGAGCGCCGCCAAGTCCGCGGCGCCGTCCGCGCGGTGCCGGGCCAGCATGACCGATCCGAGCACCATGCCGAAACCCACGATCGCGATCACGCCGAGGACGAGGGCCGCGGCGAGCACGGTGGCGACCCCGCGATCGGTGACCTCCTCCCGTTCGTCGCTTCCGAGCCGGTCGTTCCGATCGGCCGGCCGGCGGCCGGGGTGGGGGGGGGGGGGGGCGGGCCCCGCCCCCCCCCCCCCCCCGCGGGGGGGGCGCCGGCCGGGGGGGGCGCGGGGGGGGGGGGGGGGGGGGCGGCGGGGCGCCCCCCCCCCCCCCCGCTCATGCGGCGGGTCCCGGACTCGGTGCCGCTCGGGCGGGTTCGGCCAAGCCCCGGGTGGCCGGTGGCCCGCCCGCGGGCGGGAGCTCGGCGCCGGGGGCTGGTGGCCGGTCCGGCTCGTCCGATCCTGGCTCCACCGGGATCGGCGCATCCGGCTGCGGCGCTGCGGAGGCCTGCCCTGGGGGTTCCGGGGCCGTGGCGGCCGGCGCCTCGGGTTCCGGGGCCGCGGCGGCCCGGCTGCTCCGCCACTGCTGCGGCAGGAGTCCCGGACCGGACGGCGCGGTGACCTCCGCGATGACGAGCCCGCGCTCGGCCGCGAGCACCAGCTCGGATCCCGTCGGAGCCGACCGGGCCACCGCGGCGCGGGCGCCGTCGTGATCGCCCCTGGCCGCCAACCGGGCCGCTTCGACCGCGGCGTCGGTGCAGCGGAGCTGCCCGAGCAGCACCCCGAACGCGGCCAGCACGAGCAGGAACACCGCCATCACCGCGCCGATGCCGATCGCGGCCTCGACGGTCACCGCACCGCGATCCGCTGCCGCTCCACCGGCGTGGTCCGCTTCGGCGGAGGAGCGCCGGTTCCCCGCCGCACCGGACGGCGCGGTCATCCGACGCCGTCCTGCAAGGCGCGCTCGATCAGCGAGGTGAGCCCGTCGGTCACCGAGGCCCCGGTCACCACCGCGTAGAGCACCCCGGCGAACGCCGCGGCGGCGATCGTGCCGATGGCGTACTCGGCGGTGCTCATCCCGCCGTCACCGCGGAACAGGGCCCGCCACCGCCGCCGGACTCGCCGCCGCGCGCCCGCGACCAGGTGCAGCCCGCCGTCGGTCGTCCGCACCGCGCACTCGGTTCGAACCGTCATCACCTTCTCCTCTCCACCGCCGGTCGGCCCCCCGGCCTCCGCCATCGACATCCGTTCGCCGGGCGCACCCGCCCGGATTCCTCCCGCAGCGCACTGATCGCGCGGTCGCGGTCACCAGGGCAGCGGCAGGCGCTGCACCATGCCGACCACCACCGGGAGCACGCCCAGGCACAGGAACGCGGGCAGGAAGCACAGCCCCAGCGGGGCGGCGACCCACACCGCCGCGCGCTGGGCCCGCGCCTGCGCGCGATCCGCCAGCTCGGCGCGGGACTCGGCCGCCAGCTCGGCGGCGACCTCGGCCAGTGCGCTCCCGGTCCGGGCCGTGCGCCGGGCGGCTCTCGCCAGCTCGGCGGTGCCGGGATGGCGCAGCGCCGGGTCCCAGGCCGCGACCGGGTCGGCGCCGAGTTCCAGCAGTCCTGCCACCTCCCGCAACGCGTCCCCCGCCGCACCGGGCAACTCGGCGGCGACCGCACGCACCAGCACCACCGGCGGCAGTCCGGCGCGCATCCCGGCGGCGAGCAGGTCCCATCCCGCGGCCAGTGCCAACGGGTCCACCGGTTCACCCGCCGCCTGGCGCCGGAACCACCAGAAACCGACCGCCGCCAGCAGCAGCGCACCCACCGGTCCGCCGAGCAGCGCGCCGCACAGCCCGCCCACCACCGCCGCGAGCGCCGCCCGCCGACCGCGGCACCACTCGGCCACCGCCGGGGACCACCCGGGTCGGGCGGGTGCGGGTGGCAGCCGCGCCCGGGCGGGACCGGACGGCACCACCAGCAGGCCCAACCCGGCGAGCGCAGCGGCCCACGGCGCGCCGCTCCCGACGGCTCCGGTCAGCGCGGTGGCCCCGGTCAGCGCGGTGGCCCCGGTCAGCGCGGTGGCCCCGGCCAGTTCGGCGGCGCTCACGTCCGCACCACCGATTCGGTGAGCCGGACGGTCCACACCACGCCCGCGCACAACAGCGCCACTCCCCCGACCAGCAGCGCCTGGCCGAGCACCCCGTGCGCGAGCACCGCCAGCGGTGCCGCGCCGGAGAGCTGGCCCAGCAGGAGGCCGAGCAGCGGCAGCGCGGCGAGCACCACCGCCGTGGACCGCGGACCGGCGAGCTTCGCGTCCACGTCCCTGGCGAAGGCCACCCGGTGTTCCAGGTCGCGGCGCACGGAATCCAGCGGTTCGGCGAGCGCGACCCCGTGCCGATCGGCCAGCGCCCACGCCCGACCGGCGCGCGCCAGCGGGTCCGCTCGCGCCGGACCGGCACCGGCGGGGTCGGCGGCGGCCAGCAGCACCGCGGCCGGGTCCCCGCCGAGCCGCGCGGTGGCGGCGAGGTCCCGGAAGAGTCCTGCCACGGCCGGGTCGGACTCCGCCGCAGCGCCCTCGGCCGCCGCGGCCGGGTGTGCTCCAGCGCGCAGCTCCGCGACGAGCATCCGGAGCGCGGACGCGAGTGCGGCCGCCCGGGCGGTCCGCCGCCGATCCGCACCGCGTCCCCGCCACCACCAGATCCCCAGCGCGGCGAGCGCGGCGGCGGCGAGCAGGCCGCCGATCCCGGCGAGCGCGGTGCCGAACAGGACTCCGCCCAGCACCGCCCACGGGGCCGCGCCGAAGGACGGGGCGCGGCGCCGCACCGGTTCCGGCCCCGGCCGCACGGTGGCGATGCGGGTCCGGGCGCGGACGTCCGGCCAGGTCAGCAAGGCCATCGCGGACAGCAGTGCGCTCAGCACGGCAGATCACCCCCGCGCGCTCGCAGCAGCGCGAGCAGGTCCGGCCTGCCCTCGCCCCAGCCGGTGCCGCGTTCCCAGGCGGGCACCACGCGCACCAGGTCTCCCTCGCGGCGCAGCACCCCGATCTCGGCGAGGTACCTGCCTCCGCCGGTGGCGCGCCGGACGTGCAGCACGACCTGCACGGCCGCCGCGAGCTGGCTGTGCAGCGCCTGCCGGGACAGCCCGCCGAGCGCGGCGAGCGCTTCCAGCCTGGCCGGGACCTCGGCGGGCGAGTTCGCGTGCACGGTCCCGCCGCCCCCGTCGTGCCCGGTGTTCAGCGCAGCCAGGAGTTCGCAGACCTCCGCGCCGCGCACCTCGCCGACGATCAGCCGGTCGGGGCGCATCCGCAGCGCCTGGCGCACCAGGTCGCGGATGCGGACCTCGCCCGCGCCCTCCACGTTCGCCGGCCGGGTCAGCAGCCGGACGACGTGCGGGTGCTCGGGTCGCAGCTCCCCGGCCTCCTCCACGCAGATGATCCGTTCGGTCCGGCCCACCTCGCCGAGCAGCGCGGCGAGCAGGGTCGTCTTGCCCGCGCCGGTGCCGCCGGTGACCAGGAACGCGAGCCGGTGCCGGACGATCTCTCGCAGCGCGGTGGCGCGCTCCTCGTCGAAGGTCCCGAGGCGGCGCAGCGCGCCCACGTCGTGCGAAGCGGGCCGCAGCACCCGCAGGGACAGGCAGGTGCCGTCCGCGGCGATCGGTGGCAGCACCGCGTGCAGCCGCACCGCCTCCCCCGACTCCGCACCGGGCAGCCACGCGTCGACCCACGGTTGCGCTTCGTCCAGCCGGCGGCCGGTGGCGACCGCGAGCCGCTGGGCCAGCCGCCGCACCCCGTCGTCGTCGGGGAAGGTGACCGAGCAGCGACGCAGGCCGTCTCCCCGGTCCACCCACACCTGGTCGGGTGCGGTGACCAGCACGTCGGTGACCCGCGGGTCCCGCAGCAGCGGTTCGAGCACCCCGGCCCCGAGGAATTCCTGCTGCAGCGCGCGCAGCGCGGCGAGCAGGTCGGTGTCGGCGACGAGCCCGCCGGACTCCTCGCGGACGGCCGTGGCCACCGCGGACGGGTTGAGCGGTGCGCCGCTGCCCGCGAGCCTGCGGCGCACCCGTTCGATCAGCTCGGTGTGCACGACGCCACCGCCCGTCCGGCCACGAGTTCGTCCAGGACGCGGAGTACTTCGCCGGTGGCCCGGGCGATCGGCCCACGGCTGCCCGCCCGGGTGGCGCACAGCCCGCCGCGGTCCACGGCGGCGGCGAGCGCGGGCTGGGTCCGCAGCACCGCGAGCACCTCGACGCCCACCGCGCGTTCGACGTCGTCGACGCGCAACCCGCCCGGGGCCGGGCCGCGCACGACCGCCAGCACCGGCCCGGCCGCGTGCTCGCGCACCAGCTCGGCGGTGCTCGCCGCGGAGGCGCAGCCGCGCACTTCGGCCGGAACCACCAGGACGACCAGGTCGGCGCGCCGCAGCACTGCCGCCGCCGGTTCGAACGGCGTCCGCGGCAGGTCGCAGACCACCACGTCCCCGGCGCGCCGTCCCGCGTCGAGCACCGCGCGCACCGAGGTCGCGGTGGGGCCGTTCGCCGGGCCGCTCCGGTCGCAGGAGAGCACGGTGAGCCTGCCCCGCCCGAGGCGGCGGCCCGGCAGCGCCGCGCGCAGCGCACCCGACGGGATCCGGCCGTCACCGACCGACAACCCGGACCAGCGCAGCCCGGAGGAGCCCTCCACGCCGGCGGTCAGGTCGAGCCCACCACCGGCCGGATCGCAGTCCAGCAGCAGCGCGCCGTCCCCGCGACGGGCGGCGGTCACCGCGGTGGCCGCGGCCAGGGTGGACGCCCCGGCACCGCCCGCGCCGCCGAGCACGGCGAGCACCCGGCCGTCCCCGGGTGACGCGCGAGCGCCGTCGGCGACATCGGTGAGCAGCTCGACGAGCCGGAACTCCTCGGCGGGCAGACCGAGCAGCGCTTCCGCCCCGACCTCGAACGCCGGTCGCCACAGCGGTCCCACCCCGCCCCTCGTCAGCACCACGACGCCTGGCCGGCGCGGGAGTTCCGCGACCAGCGCCTCGGCGGCGGCCGGGCCGTCGAGCAGGACGAGCGCCGCATCCCGCCAGCGGTCGCCGGGGGCGGTCCCGCCGTCGTGCCGCCGCAGTTCGCAGCCCGCGACGGCGGCGAGGCGGGCGACGTCCTCAGCGAGCGCCTCGTCGGCGGTGATGAGCAGCGGCGTGGTGGTCGTGGACATGCGAGGTCCCCGTTCGGATCCGGGCTGATCGCGGGTGTCCGAAGGTGGTTCCGGCCGTTCTCCCGCTCGTCATCAACGGTGACCGAGGCGGAACCCCGCGTCGATCCCCGAATCGCGAATCTGTGGACGAAACGGGTACCTGTGGACAACCTGTCCCCCGGTTCAGCGAGCCGGATGGTCGGAGATTGCCGAAACCGAACCGCTGGTCAGGGAAAACCGCACATGCGCGCCACTTCGACAATGCCATTCCGATGGGGCGGAGAACTCGACCGGATGCGCCGGAGATCATCTCCCGGCAGCGCGGAAAGGGCCCGCGCCCGGTCGCGGGAACAATGGAAAGGGTGGCCCGGCAGCGCGGGAGCGGCGAAAGCCGAACGAGGGCGACCCGCCCGGTGGAAATGGGACGACCCCCGTCAGGGGGGAGGGACGGGGGTCGTCGAGAGTTCAGCTCCGGGGGGTCGAGCTGAACCCGTCCGGGGCTCCCGGACCCCTCAACTGTAGCGCCCCGTGCCCCTCACACGCGCCCCGTCCATTAGGAGGAACGTCGGCCGCCGCACGCACCCCCGGAAACTCAGCGTGCAGGCCATCCCGCGCGGGCGCACGCCTGGCCCCACCCCCGCGGGAGGCGCTCCGACACCGTGGGTGACTGGTGCGATCGGCGGAACGTGCAGCCGTCCGGACATCGCCGATGTTTCGTATGCTGTGCCTCGTGACAGCGCCCGCGAACCCACCGGCCGCCACCGAGCCTCGGGCGGCGGCATTCTTCGACTTGGACAAAACGGTCATCGCCAAATCGAGCACGCTCGCATTCAGCAGACCGTTCTTCCAAGAAGGCCTCATCAACCGCAGGGCGGTGCTCAAAAGTGCCTACGCGCAATTCGTGTTCATGCTGGCCGGTGCCGACGCGGACCAGATGGACCGGATGCGCGCGCACATCACCTCGCTCTGCGCCGGATGGGATGTCGAGCAGGTCAACGCGATCGTCGAGGAAACCCTGCACGACATCGTCGACCCGCTGGTCTACAAGGAGGCCACCCAGCTCATCGCGGAGCACAAGGAGCAGGGCCACGACATCGTGGTGCTCTCCGCTTCCGGGCAAGAAGTCGTGGCTCCGATCGCCGCGCTGCTCGGTGCGACGCATTCCGCGGGCACCCGGATGGTGGTCTCCGGCGGCAGGTACACGGGTGACGTGGAATTCTACTGCTCGGCGGAGAACAAGGCCGCGGCGGCCCGCGAGCTCGCCGAGCTGCACGGCTACGACCTGGCCGCCTGCCACGCGTACTCGGACTCGGTGACCGACCTGCCGCTGCTGGAGGTCGTCGGCCACCCGACCGCGGTGAACCCGGACCGCGGGCTGCGCAAGCACGCCGCCCAGCGCGGCTGGCCGTCGCTGGCGTTCGAGCAGCCCGTCTCGCTGCGCGCCCGCTTCCCCACCCCGTCCCGGGCCGCGGTGACCGCCGCCGGGGTCGGCGTGGGAGCGGTGGCCGCCGCCGGTGCCGCCTGGTGGGGACTGCGCAGGCTGCGCCGCGGCCGCTGACCCGCGCCACCAGCGGGAAGCCCGCCCGGAAACGATCAGCCCGCTGGGGATTGCAGCGGTCCGGAGCGGGGTCTACAAAGGAGGTGCGGACTCCGGTTCGGCCAGGGACGGCGCGGAGGAGAAGCACCGTCCACCCCGTCCGGGCTCCGTGCGTGAGGACGGAGCACCCACGCGCTGCCGCCACGTGAGGCCGGTCGTCGAACGGGGTTGCGTACCGGGACGCCGGACGCCTAGCCCGGAAGTTACGACATTCGTGCACGCTTGGTAACCCGTCCGAACACGCGAAAGGCGGTGCTCGCCGAGGCGGGCGCCCCCGTTTCGCGCGCGGGGCGGGCCCGACCGGAACGCACCCGGCGTGTCGGATCATCCCGGATGCGCTGATCAGGGCCGTTCGCGCCGATCACCCACCGGATGGCGTTGACCGGGCACGGGCACGTGAGTAGCTTCCGAATTCCACCCCCGTGGTGGTGGACGACTTTCCGCCCCCGCCCGCCGACCCCGACCC